>JAFGWW010000497.1 GCA_016936955.1 Planctomycetota bacterium
GCGCCATACTTCGGACCGGCGCGAGCCCGGCGGTTCTCTCCCGGTTCGGAAAGCGTCCTCGCCTGAGGCGCGGTTGCTTTCCCCCCGTAAACCCGAAGCATCTCAACTTCCATCCGCTCCGGAGTTCCCGTCATGGGCGACAGTTATGATATGTCCAGCGCCTTATATGGTGGCGCTGATAGCCAGCCCCGGAATCGGGCCCAGAAGGCTTTCCGCGTTATCGTCGGAGATATGAAGATATTTCGTGCTCTCGCATTCGAGTAGCGGTTTGCGTTCCGGCGCTTCGATCTCGCCGTGTCCGCAACGCAGCACCGATTGGTCGGCGACCTGGAGAATCGCCCAGAGCGCGGCGAGTTTGTCCTGCGAATTGTTCTCAGAATGGTGGTTGCCGATAACCTGCGCCATAGCTTCCGGAAGTTTCCATGCCTTGGCTACCAGCATTCCCGCTTCTTCATGAAGATTATTGCATAGGTGGCGTACGAGATGGATCGGTGGCTCGTAGTCGTCTGGTATTTCGGCCTGCATGGTCCACGCCACAACCCTGTGGCCGAGGTCGTGGAAGAGGGCGGTTGCGTAGGCCAGAAGCGGGTTGCCGAAGCGGAACATTGTTGCCAGATGTTCTGTCGCGAGGGCGGTTGCCAGCGAATGGTCCCACAGCGCGCCGGTATCGAACCAGTCCATGTGGGGCGGGCTGGTCATGAGCTTTTTTGCCTGAAGGGTGAAGATCTCATGTACCGTTTCCTTCAGGTTGCAGTTTTCGAGAAGTGCTTTCCACTCGGCGCTGCTCTTGGGGGCTTCGCCGGTTGAGGCACCGGCGTTTGTCATGATGTAGGATGATATTTCTGCTGGAACGTCCGGGGCGTTATTCAGAACCTCGGCGATAAAGTCGGCAGTAAGGTCTTTCCGGCTCAGCAAAATAAAGAATACCCGGATAGATTCCGGCATTTTTATGCTGCGGATGCGGCCGGTGTGGACGCGACGAGTTACCTTTTCTGCGATTTCCGCGTCGAGGCCGGAGAATAGATGAGTGCGCGCCGCGACTTCCGGCTTGAGAGCCCACCACGCCTCTTTCTTTTTCAGAGGTCCAGAGGAGGGCGGACGGAGGAGGGTTGTCCCATGCTTCTCCGTGTCAGACTTGATTTTAGCAGGTTCGTCCAGGGGACTCTTCCCGAAGAACCCGGTAATTGATCTGGTAATTCCCATCTTGACATCCAATCTTGCGCAGGCATTAAGCCTATAGTTATTAATAGTTTATAAATGATTATTGTCAAATGATGACCATACTGCTTAAATATTCCAACCGTGCAAAGCGTTATTATTCATGTACTTGTGTAAAGAAAATTTCCAGTAAATGTTGCAAAATTTTCGATAATCCGAATTGCTTGTATTGCGTGTCCACCTTTTTCGACCCTCTCTCTATATAATATATACGGGTTAAAAGGGGAATTTCTTGAAGCGTATTACAGGATTCCGGCGATTGTTGCTGGTTTCTGGACAATAAAAAAGCCCGGGCTAAGCCGGGCTCTTGTCAATTTATGGTTGCAATTTTGGTGTCATTCACCGATGCCGGGGATTCCGCCGTTCTTTTTGTCGTCTCCGGTGAGGGGGAGATCGGGGCTCTCGCCGGGGTCGAGGGTGGCGGGGCCTGCGCCGGAGGAGTCGGTAATCGAGGAGTAGCCGCTGAGATAGCGGGCGCCTTCGGTGGCGAGCATGCCGTGGATCATGGGGGTATCTAGCAGGCTTACGAGTAAGCCACCCATGCCGAGGGGGCTGTAGCAGACGAAGGTGATCCCTTCCTGCGAATTTTTAACGCCAAGGCCGCAGCCGAAGAAATAATTCTCAATCTCGGTTCCGGGAGGAAGCTTGCCCGCATCGGCCGTGTATCCTGGCCAGGCGGTCATGATATTTACGAGGGGCAGGGCAGCATCGTAAATGCGGCGGTAGCTGGCGCGGTTGTCCAGGTAGACAAATACGGTGTAACCAGAGCCCATGCCTTCCATGACCCGCATATAATCCTTGGATTTATTCAGGTTTTCCGCCGACTTGTGGCGAAGGATGGATTCGATAACCTGCGGGTGGGTGGAGACGTAAACTTTTCCGACCAGCTTCCCGTCCTTATCTTTCCGAACTTTTGTGATGCAGAAGCTCGGAGCGAGGGGCAGGGGTGAACCGGACTGGTTGAAGTAGTATACGCGGCTCTCCTGTCCGTCGGCGGTCTTAACTGTTTTTACGGAGAAGCTCTTGCCGCTGTTTTTCTGCATGCGGCCGATCACTTCCTTGAAGGCTTCGATATTTACGAGGTCGAAGCGGATGGCCCACCCGCCCGGGCCGGGGTGGATAATGACCGCGTCGCCAAGCGGGGCGAGCATCTCCATGGCAGGCACGCCGAGGACGGTCTGCTTGCCAGCGAGGTTTGTCAGCCCCAGAGCCGCTTTGCCGCCGATTGCGTTCTCTACCGAGTCGGCAAGCATGGGAAGCTTGCGGTAAAGGTCGGAGAAGTCGACCCACGAGGCCATGATGCCGGGGGCGTCGCCGGGAAGTTCGAGAGCCGCCTGTTCGGCATTTTCCTTCATCAGTAAAGTATCGAGCAGGCCGTGCCGTTCGTTCGGCGCGTGGAGGTACATGGTATGCTTGAAACCTTCCTTGAAGGAACCTCCGGCGCAGCCGATAGCCTGCACGCCGCTTATGCCCAGAACGTCGAGAAGCCGCATATACTCGGGCTTGCCGAGAGCTCCGAAGAGGGCGTAGAGGCGGCGGGTGTTGATATAGAAGAAGCTCATCCCGTGGCGCGCTTCGGAACCGGCGAAGACGCTTTTGTAAGTGGGTGACTTGCTGAGGGTTTTGGCGCTCAGGCGGTTGTCGTAGTTCATGATAATCTGCTCAAGCCCTTCGCGCCTCTCAGCCTGATAGAAGATTATCGTGTTGTCGAGAACCACGAAGCGCAGGGGGCGCTCGCCCAGAACGCGCAGCACGTCATGGGTTCCGACCTTGGCTTCCTTGTTGACTACAGAGAGTCCGGCTGGGATAGGCACCTCGGTCTTCATGCGTTTGCGGTAGTTTTCTACCGCGGCGGTGACGGCGTCGAAGACCATTTTCTGGTCGGGTTTTTCGGCAAGGTGGAAGGCGACCACGAAAGAGGTATCCACCCCTTTGCCGTCTTCGGTGTCAACGCTTACGTCAATCAGGGCGCCGGAGATTTGGGCGTCGAAGAGACTTTTGATAAAAGCTGGTTCGAGCTTGGCCGTTTCCGCGATTTCGTTGACAAACTTCATCTCCGATTTGTTGAGGTCGTCGATAAAGCTGCCTACGTCTGGATTGTCGAAGATCTTCTTGAGCGCAGTTTTCTCGAAAAGCTGATCCATGAGCTGCTTTGGCGGGCGCTCGAAACAGATAATTGTCGAGGGCGGAAGAATGTCGGCGAGATCAACCTTGCCGCTGCCGAGGCTCTGCCCGGCCATTACGGCGGAGGCCGCAAGGGTGATGAGGCTGACGAGGCATAAGACTGTGTTGCGCTTTTTCATTATAATAATGTCCGTTGCTGTTGGGTATCAAGCCAAGGCGTTTCGACTGAAAACTAGGTCACAAAGATATTATACGGAAACCGGCAAAGATCCTTCGTTTAAAATTCGTGTGTTGTGTTGAAGAAATGTTAGCTCTGCCCGAAAATGTGAGTGCTGACAATTTCAAATAAGCTTTACCGTCTATACCAAAAAACGCCATACGGTACGGAATAAGGCCGATGTGTGGCGTTTTTAAGGCTTCTGCGAAAAGCCGACAGGTTCTGGCCTCTGCTTATTTTCCAGCAGAGAGGGCATCCTGCAGGTTTTTCGATGCGTTGCGGACAGCGGCCACGATCCCGCGCGAACTGTAGGTCGAAGCGGTTATGCCGTCGAGAGTCCCGCCATCGACCTTGAGGTTGATAGTCGGGGCCTTGTTACCCGAAAACTGGCGCTGGAAATCGGTGCGGAGGTCCGGGCCGGGATCTTTCGCGCTGCCGGTAATCTTTTCATACCAGGTATAGGCGGCTTTAGAGTCTTTCGCTTTCTCGCCAAGTCCCGGGGTCTCTTCGCTTTTGACCACCTTCCAGCCCACGATGTAAAACCCCTTTTCGCCGGCGGCGGGGAGTTTGTCGGTATCGGCGTAGCCTTCAAGAAGCTTTTTTGCTTCGGCCTGATCATTGGTGAAGCCGACGAGGATCTGGATCGGCACGCTGGCGTTATATCCCACGGCCGAGCCTTCGGCGACGTAGTAGGCCGGGGTCTGGTCACCTTCATTCATATATATAGCCATTACCTTGTCGTTACCCTCGGCGACTGGCTTGGCGATAACGTCTTTCATGAGGAAAAATATTCCCTTGAGCGCGCTTACCTTGGCTGCTTTTTCCTGCTCCTGTATTTTTGTCTCGGTTGCGCCATAGGTCATGGCGAGGGCGCCGGCGGCGGCGGCCGCGACGAAAGCGAGGACAAGGGTGAGTCTGATAAACTGTTTCATTGCTTTTGTTTTCCCGGGCAATAATTAGGTTGCGTAAATCGCGATAGTTAAATCACAAACCAGAGATTATTTACTCTTTCCGGCGGTTGTCAAGACCTTTCGGTTGAGCCCCGGGCCGGGCCTGTGTTTCATGGGGTGCAATAAAGTGTTCTGCCTGAAAGATTTAGTACCAATACGGTATTGTTTTCCTTTTGACATGAGCGGGGGTCTTTGCTAGCATTCAGTCCCGTCAGGGTTAAAGAGCCTTTAAGTTAAACACTCGTCGGATCTTGGAGATAGAAAGGCGATCATTATGGTTACTCTCGAGGAACTTCTTCACGTTCTGATGGAGCGCAAGGGCTCGGACCTTCATGTTACGGCCGGCAGCCCTCCGAGAATCCGCACTGACGGCGCCCTTATTCCTCTGGATATGGAGCGTCTGACTGCGGAAGAGACGCAGAAGATTATTTACTCCATTCTCGACAACGACCAGATTGCGAAATTCGAGCGCGAGAAAGAATTGGACATGTCTTTCGGTATAGCCGGTATTGGCCGATTCCGTGTGAACGTGTTTTTCCAGCGCGGCGCGGTGGGAACCGCCATCCGTGTTATCCCCTACAACATCATGAAGTTTGAGGATCTCGGCCTGCCGCGGACGGTCTGCGAAAAACTCTGCAGCCTGCCGAAAGGTCTTATCCTCGTAACCGGCGCGACGGGTTCGGGTAAATCCACCAGCCTTGCGTCAATGATCAACCATATCAATGAAACGAGGCAGGAGCACATCATCACCATTGAGGATCCGATCGAATTTGTGCACCGCAACAAGAAATGCCTCCTAAACCAGCGCGAGGTCGGCCCCGACACCCACAACTTTGCCGCCGCCCTCAAGCACGTCCTGCGTCAGGACCCGGACATCGTGCTTATCGGCGAAATGCGAGACATGGAAACCATCGAGCTCGGCCTGACCCTTGCCGAAACCGGCCACCTTACTTTCGCCACACTGCACACCTCCGACTGTACCCAGACAATCAACCGTGTTATCGACGTCTTCCCGTCGAGCCAGCAGTCGCAGGTCCGCACTCAGCTTTCGTTCGTTCTCGAAGGCGTGTTCTGCCAGCAGCTTCTCAAGCTTGCTTCCGGTCGCGGGCGCTGCCTCTCGTGCGAAATCATGCTGCCCACTCCGGGTATTCGCGCGAACGTCCGCGACGACAAGATCCACCAGCTTTATTCCGCCATCCAGACCGGCGGCAAGGAGGGCATGATGACGATGAACATGTCCCTCTTCAATCTTTACATGCAGGGCAAGATTACCCGCGAGGCGGCTTTTGAACATTCGACCAGGCCGGAGGAACTTGAGGACATGTTCCAGCAGGCTGCTAGAGAAGCGGAAAAACGGCGCTAGCGTTTTTTCCTGTCAAAGGGGGAGATAGATGGCCACATTCAAATACGTAGCGAGGGATGCCGTTGGCAACCGCGTGGAGGACAAGATCGACGCAACCGACCAAGCTTCGGCGTCATCGGCTCTGAAGCGCCTTAACCTTACGGTGCTCAGCATCAGCCCCGAGAAGGGCGGGCTTTTCAGCATGCAACTCGGCGGCAGCAAGGATCCAAAGCCACGCGTCTCCGGAGTCGATCTGGTTGTCTTTACCAGACAGTTCTCCACCATGATAGGTGCAGGTCTTCCTGTCATGGAATGTCTCGATATTCTGGCTGAGCAGGCAGACGACCCGGGCTTCAAGGCTTGTCTGTACAAGGTCTGTAACGACGTCCGTTCCGGTAACGACCTTTCCCAGTCCCTGAGCCGCCATCCGCGAGTGTTCAGCGATATCTACGTGAACATGATCAAGGCTGGTGAGGCGTCCGGTCAGCTCGATACAATTCTGAGCCGTCTTGCCGAGTACATGGAGTCCACTGAGTCGCTTAAGCGCAAGATCAAATCGGCCATGACCTACCCGGTCATCTCCCTCTGCATGATTTTCGGTATCACCGGCTTCCTTCTTGTCTTCATCATCCCCAAGTTCCAGAAAATCTTCGAGAATATGGGTGTCGAGCTTCCCCTGCCGACTGTTATCGTTCTGAAAATAAGCTGGGTTCTCACCAACTCGTGGTATTATATAATTGCCGGTCTGGTTGCTACCATCGTAGGCATAATACAGTTCAAGAAAACCACTAACGGACGGTATGTGTGGGACAGCCTTATGCTAAAGATGCCGGTCTTCGGCGGACTTTTCCAGAAGGTTGCCATCAGCCGTTTTGCGCGAACTTTCGCGACCCTTCTACGAAGCGGTGTGGCGATTCTCGGCGCTCTGGATATCGTATCCCAGACCGCGGGCAATGCTGTTCTCGAAGAGGCGGTTTCCGCCAGCCGCGAGGCTATCCGTCAGGGTGAAACCCTGGCCAAGCCCCTTGCGGACAGCCCGATCTTCCCGCCCATGGTTGTGCGAATGATTCAGGTCGGTGAACGGTCCGGCGCGCTTGAGACGCTGCTCGAGAAGATCTCCGAGTTTTACGACGACCAGGTGGACGCCACCGTCGAAGCGCTGACCAGCCTTATCGAGCCGCTCATGATCGGTCTCATGGGCGCGATCGTCGGTACTATCGTCCTTTCCGTATTCCTGCCGATCTTCAAGATGCAGCAGGCTATCGGTCACTGACGTTATGGGGCGGGTGCGCCCGGAATTTCTTGCGACAGTTTCTCCTGCGGCAGCGCCGGTTTGGTCGGTTGCTGCCGCTTGGATTACCGGCGTTGTTTTGCTTGAAGACAGTTCATGGCTTTTGAATACATTGACATCTCAGGTGAAAGTAGGCCCCCGAATACGGTAAGATGGCTGTTGCTGTCTCGGCTGTTGGTCATTCTTTTCTGTGTGGCAATTCTCTTTATCCTTGATATGGCGAAGGAAGCCCCCGAACGACCCTATCACGTTTTTGCCGTCCTGGCCGTGCTGGCCATGATGAATGGCGGTTTTCTTCTTCTGCTTCCTTTTGTGAAACGCAAGCTCTCGCTCTTTGTCCTTTTCCAGTTCATGCTCGACATCGTTGCCATCACTGCCATGGTCTTCTTTACTGGCGGCACCCATTCCAACTTTGTTAATCTTTATTACCTCTGCATCATGGTCGCCTCGGTTCTGCTTAGCAGAAGGATGAGCGGGCTCTTCGCGTCGCTGGCGACAGTCGGCCTTGCGCTGGTGGCCGCGCTGTATTTGAGCAGGACTGGCATGTGGCTGGTTGATCGCGCCTATGATCCCGGCACCGATGTCGACGTCCGGGGCACCATATCCAGAATGCTTCTTACCGTACTCGCCTTTTTTACGGTAGCATATCTCTCCGGCCTTCTCGCGGACAGGCTGGAACATGCCAAGGTTCTTAACGAAGAAATTCTGCAGAACATGGCGGAAGGGGTCGCGGTTTTCGATTCGGATAACCGTGTGGTTTTCGTCAACGACGAATTCAACGAGATCTTCGGCAACCACGACAATCCCATTCAGCTCGGAACCGAGGTCTCGGATATCTTCCCGGGGCGAAACTCCATCCCTCTTATGCAGCTTATCGAGTCGCGGACCTCTGCCAGATTTGAACTGCCCTCGCGGGAGGAGGAGGGGGAATCTCTTCCGCCGGTTGAGATAAGGACCTCGATTCTGGGGAACAGCTCCAGCCCCAGCGGCATGATCATGATTGCTATCGACCTCAGTCTGCGCGAGAGAGCTGAACTTGCCGAACGCAGGGCCGACCGCTTCAGCGCGGTGAGCGAGATGGCCGCCGGCCTTGCCCACGAGATACGCAATCCGCTCGCTTCGGTGCGCGGTAGCATTCAGGAGATAAGCCGCGATTTCGAGGATGGTTCGCCCAATAAGAAGTTGGCCGGTATCGTGATGAAAGAATCCGACCGGCTCGACAAGATTATTACCAACTTCCTGCAATACGCCCGGCAGCGCAATCTGAAGCCGGTAAACTGCCGGCTCGGAAGTATACTCTCCGAGATAAAGATGCTGATCGAAAACCGTCCCGACGCGAACGGCGTGGAGATAGAACTCACCATTAATGATGATCCGTGGATAAGGTGCGATCAGGACCTTCTCCGCGATGTATTCATGAACCTCGCCGTAAACGCTCTTGCCGCCCTTGACGGAAAGGGTAAGCTGCGCATAAATTATCCGGAGAAGGCGGTGCGCCGCCCGGGAACGGTTATCATGCGCAAGGGTGAGGGCGGGGTCTGCGTTTCTTTTATTGATACCGGCCCCGGACTTCCTCCGGGAATGGAAGAGAAGGTCTTCGAGCCTTTCTATACAACCAAGTCGCGCGGGTCGGGGCTGGGCCTCTCCATCGCGCGCAGGACTGTCGAGAGCCATGACGGCGAGATCTGGATGAACAACAGGCCGGAGGGCGGAACCGCTGTGTATTGCTGGTTGCCCTTGTCGGGGCCATTTACCCGTGGAACTCCGGAACTGCCGTCCGTCGATTCTGATAAAGAGGCGTAGAGATAATGGATGTCAAGGGAAGACTGCTGATTGTCGACGACGAGGAGAGCATGCGCGACATGCTCGAAATATCCCTCAAGCGCGACGGGCATGAGGTCGACACGGCGGAGAACGGAAAGGTGGCGCTGGAGCTTTTCTCGCAGCACCAGTATGACATGGTCATTCAAGACCTGAAGATGCCGGAGATGGACGGTCTTGAGCTGCTCAAGAAAATCCGCGGGCAGGACGCGCGGATGCCGGTGGTGATCATGACCGCTTTTTCCACGTGGGACGTGGCGGTCGAGGCGATGCGGATAGGCGCTTACGATTATCTCAAAAAACCTTTCGATATGGACGAGGTCCGCGGCCTTGTGCAGCGCGTGGTCGAGCGCAATGTGATGAGCAAGAAGGTCGACCAACCCGCGCAGGCGTCCATCCCCGATATCCGCTATATCGGCTCCACCCAGGTTGTGCAGGATATTCTCAATCTAATACAGCGCGTTGCGACCACCGACAGCACCGTGGTCATACAGGGCGAGAGCGGTACCGGCAAAGAACTCATCTCCCGGATGATCCACCTTGAGAGTCTGAGAAAGGGCGGCCCCTTTATCAGCGTCAACTGCGGCGCCTTCTCCGAGACCTTGCTCGAGAGTGAAATCTTCGGCCACAAACGCGGCAGTTTTACCGGCGCGGTGGCGGACAAGAAAGGCCTTCTCGAACTCGCCGACGGTGGGACATTCTTCCTCGACGAGGTGGGCGAGATGAGCTTGCATACGCAGGTGCGCCTTCTGAGGGCGCTTGAGACGCGCGAGTTTATCCCTGTGGGTGGAACCGACCCCTTGCGGGTTGACGTCCGCTTTGTGGCAGCCACCAACCGCGACCTCACGGCGATGGTGGATCAGAAAACTTTCCGCGAGGATCTTTTTTATCGTCTCAACGTCATCCCTGTCCATTTGCCGAGCCTTCGCGAGCGGCGGGAGGATATACCCCTTCTTGCCGGTCATTTTCTTGCCCAGTACAACCGGCTTTTCGGGAGGAATATAATCGGCTTCGACGCCAGCGCCGAGGCTGCGCTTATGGAATACGACTGGCCGGGAAATATCCGCGAGTTGCAGAACACGATCCAGCGCGCCGTCACCCTCACCGATGGCGAATTCATCAGCGCCCCCCAGATTATTCCTGCGCGCAAGCGGAAGAATGTGCTTGATGATTCCGCTAACGAACCGACACCTGAGCCAGAAATCGGCGAGAGTGTGGATTCAA
>JAFGWW010000498.1 GCA_016936955.1 Planctomycetota bacterium
AGCACAAGCTCGCCGTCGCAGATCAGCTCAAGCTCCGGGGTTCTTCTGCGCAGACGTATCGTCTGGGGCAGTTTTCCGCCGAGTTGCTCTGGCATTTTGGCGCTTCCAAGCTTGCGCAGCACACCGGACTCGACGCAACAGGCGGTCGCATCCTTGCCGTCCACCTCGAAAAAGAGGTAATTATTGGCGTCCACCACGGCGTCACAGAAAAGCCGGAGTTTCTGGTCGCCTCCCGCGCCCTGGACATCCTTGAGTTCCCACGCAGCGTCAAAATTGGTTCCGGGAGGGTTAGGCAGAAGGCTTGGGGAGAAGAGCTTAAGCTCTTTGTCCATAGAAAGACCTGAAGTCTCCGGGGACGCCTTTTCCAGAACCATATTCCAGAAACCAGCCCCGAACCCGATGATTGCCGCGAAGGCGATGGCGATAAATGCTTTCATAGTCATGTCAATCCAGGCAAGAAACCATTATTCGTAAACGTATATATTAATGAAGCGAGAGGGCGGGCCGAATTGCCGGAGAATGCAAGGTGAAATGCCAGCCATCTGTTATATAAGTGATACAGTGGAGAGGCCACGAATATCCCCGGGGGCTTCCCACTAATACGGCAAAAGCTGTAAAGCCTTTATTTTCAATAGCATGAGTGCATCTTAACGCAGGCGGAAAGTTTTGACAAACATAAATTCCGCAACAACACAGCCCTTTTCGAAACCAGACAAAGGGCTTTACAGGCGTTTATGTCACTATTTCATGCACTTCCCCTCGTAAATAGGCCATTTTAGGCCGAAAAATTGGGTTGTGATAAAAAGGATAAAAGCTGGCAAGATATGCCATAAAGTCTTTAAAGAGGTGGGGTCATAAAGGCCGATAATATATTATCGGCTGTCCGGCAGGACGAGCCGGGTCACGGTATTGCGCGGGGGCTGATTCCGCGCTGGCCGTGGATCAAAGCAGGAAATCGCTCTGGAAGCCAGGAAAAAGGCGCGGAAATTGACCGAAGAAAACAGACAAGGCTACGCAAGCTCTCTTGCAGGCAATCTGCTTCTGGTTGCCATGATCGGGGTGGCTTGCGCGGCGTATTTTCTGGCCTATCTGCCCAACAGGGCCAGGAGCGAAAAGCTCGACAGCGAACTTGCCGTAATTACCGGCAGGATAGACCGGCTGCAGGAAAGGATCAGCAATCTGAACCTTGCGGTTGAAGAACTCGAAAGCATGGAGCCGGAAGCGACCAAAAACGCGATCATGGAGGTCCTGCACAAAGGCAGCAAGGGGTCATACATAATCCCCGACGCGCGGGTTGACTCCGCGACAGACAGCAACTGACAACCCGGCAGCGAGAGAGGCCGGCAACGGAGAAGAGCATAGATGCCTGACGTATTATCACAGAATGAAGTCGATGCGCTGCTCGCGGCGGTGGACGAGGGGGATCTCGACCTGCAGACCCCTGCGTCCAGCGGGAGTTCCTTCAGTCAGGACCGCGGCGACATTGCGATCTACGACTTCAAACGCCCGGAACGAGTAAGTACCGACCAGATCAGGTCGATGGAGATGATGCACGAGGTGCTTGCCCGTAAACTCGGTGCCAGCCTCTCGTCATACCTGCGTACGATCGTCGAGGTAAAGCTCGCGTCGGTGGAGCAGCTCACCTATCAGGAATTCATCATGAGCCTGCCCAACCCGACCTGCTTCAACCTGCTGACCTGCGAACCACTCGACGGTTCAATGGTGCTTGAGGTCAACCCGTCGATAGTCTTCCCCATTCTCGACAAACTCCTCGGCGGCGGCAACACCGAGGTACATATTCCCGAACGCGAAATGAGCGATATCGAATGGCGCCTCATGGGGCATGTGATCAACGACACCCTATCTTTCCTGCGCGAAAGCTGGCGCCCGATCATGGACATCGACTTCAAAGTTGCGCAGAAGGAAGCCAACCCACAGCTTATGCAGATCGTCCCGCCAAACGAAGTGGTAATCCTTATCTGCTTCGAGGTAAAGATGGGCGCAAGCTCCGGCATGCTCAACCTCTGCGTGCCCTTCCCCGTGGTCGAACCGATCATGGGCAACTTCTCCACGATCCAGACATGGTTCACCTCCCGCAAGACCGGGTTTGAAGAAGAAGATATCGAGCGCCTGCATGAGGGCATCAACAAGGCCAACCTTGAGATGGTCACCTATCTGGCCAGCACAGTCAAATTAAGCATGAAAGATTTCCTGAACATGAAGCCGGGCGACATTATCGAGACCAAGAGGGATATCAAGAGCCCCCTCCTCGTCACGGCAGAGGACAAGCCAAAGTTCTGGGGCTTCGCCTGCAAGTACAGGAATCAGAAGGCCCTGCGGATAGTCCGGACGGTCGAGGACCACGAAGATCCGGAAGCGATGAAGACCGTCCCGCTCAGAGCCCATAAATCCGCCCCGAAGGTAGAGCACGAAGCAGAGAAAGAAAAGGGCGGCGACAAACCGACAAGACAGGCAAAGGGAAAATAGAGCATGAGCCCTGAAGAAATGACCGATCTAGACCAGCTCCTGAGCGGTGACGAACCCGGCGGGTTCAGCCTGATAGACCCAAAGGTTACCGAGACCGCGGCCGAACTGACAAAGGCGTTTTTCACCGGCGGCTCCGAAGCGTGGGGGATCCTGCTTGGCCGCGGCGTGCTTTACAACGACGGCGAGATGAAATTCTGCCCGCCCGCCGATGTCATTCCGGCCGACCTCAAGACTGCGGTAGTAACGACCATCAAGTGGGGCGGCACCAACGAGGGTGAATGCTACCTTATCATGCCCGAGTTGGGGGCAAAGGCGACGGTTGCGTTCATGATGGCCCTGATGATGGGTATCGACGCAGAGCCGGAGACGACCCTTCTCGATGACGAAGGCATGGACGCATATAACGAAGCGGTAAACAACCTTCTCGGCAGCGGTTCACAGGCCATGCGCGGCAGCTTCGAAGGCGAACTGAACCTGACCGCCGCAGGCACAAAACTGGTCGACTTCGAGGAGACCACACCCGCCGCCGAATTCGGCAACAACGACATGCTATGCCATACCGGCCAGCTTACCATTGAAGGGCTGGTGCCGTTCAACGCATACTTCATCGCCCCCCTGAGCGTAACGGGCCTGGAAAGTCCGGTAGGAGGCGGAGCTAGCAATGCTGAAATCTCCAGTGCGGTAGAAGAGGCTGGCTCAATAGCGAACAAGGATCTTATCCTTAAAGTAAAAGTTCCGGTGAAGGTGATTCTTGCCGAGAAGATGGTGCGCATGGCGGTTGTCCGCACCTTCTCACCGGGCTCAATTATCGAATTCAGAAAACTCAGCGGCGAACTTCTCGACATAAGCGCCAACGAGGTTAAATTCGGTGAAGGCGAGGTTGTTATCATCAATGGCCACTTCGGCATCCAGTTGCGCAGAATGGTCGACATCAGGGCCGCAATTGCCCAAGGCGCATAATCCCCGCTTCACCAGCATAAAAGCTTAAGGCCCACCCACGCGGGCTTTTTTATTTCCTCAGGCTTAACTGAACGATAACACGCAGAAGGGCACCGGCAGGATTATCATTTCGGCAATCGCGCTAAAACATTGCGTTTATACCGAAAAAGCCCCGCTCGTCCTGAGCTTGTCGAAGGATGGACGGCAGCGCCCATTTCCCATTCATACTTCGACAAGCTCAGCACGAACGGGAAATGGAATAGACAGCACGCATGTTCATATTCAGATAAAGCCTAATATCTATCGATTGCCTGGCATAATCATCTCCCGGCAATAACAACATTTGACTCATTACCGTTTCTATTGCAGAATATAGGTAGGGCAATATAACGTAAAACGCGGACGGAGGAATTATGGACAACGAAACTAGGCGTCGCTGGCACAACATGCTTGCAGCTGCAATGGTCGATCGGGAGATGAGCGGTTCCGAAAAGGATTATCTGGAGAAGATGAGGGGGGAACTTGGCATCACCCCAGAGGAAGCACGCCAGATTGTCGACGACTACAAGACAGGCAAAGGCGGCATCGAAATCTCCGGTAGCCGCGATGAAAAACTCGCGGCCTTCAAGGACATCATAAACGTCTTTGTCTCCGACGGCCTGGTTTCCGAAAAGGAAAAGGAGATGATGGGGCGCATCGCCGAA
>JAFGWW010000062.1 GCA_016936955.1 Planctomycetota bacterium
TCGGGCGAACTGACGGGAATGTGCCCGGTCAGGGTAGGGGGATATTCTGAGCGCAAGCTGGCGATTATGGATTACGTGCGGCGCAGGCATTCCGCGCCCCTTGGCATTGACGACCTCGCCGGAGTGCTCAATCTAAGCCCGAGCCGTACTGCCCATGTGGTCCGAGAAATATTCGGTTCCACCTTTCAGGATCTTCTGCGGGAGGAGCGGATACGTGCCGCCGCTGCCATGCTGCGCACCACCTCGCTGCCGGTGAGTGAGATCTCCCTTCAGTGCGGAATGGGCGACGTATCCCACTTCCACCGCGCCTTCAAGAAATCCCTCGGCATGACACCCTCCATGTACCGCCGTATTCAGGATGATCCTGCGTAAGCAATATTTTTGTAAATAGGCCGAGCTTACCGAAAACTGTTGCCGTGATTTGCGAGAGCCATTAAACTGTATGCCCGTCGGATCTGCTTTTGCCGATCCCGAGCTTGCATTTAAATAACGGGCGGGGAAATCATGATGTTGAGCAAAATTACTGGCGCAGGCCTTTGTGCATTTATCCTGATGTCATTTCTCGTCGGTTGCGGAGGCGGGGATTCTTCGGTGGCCGTTCGCGACAGTGTTTCGGCTACTGATTCTGTCCAGTCCTCCTCATCCGGTCAGGTCGCAGGAGAATATTCGCGCATTCTCGGCATGATAAATGCCGAGAGGAAAAGGTGCGGGGTTGCCCCGCTTGAGGCGCGCGGTGACCTGAACCGTCTTGCCTTGAAGCATAGCGAGTATCAGGCGAGTGCGGGAAAGATGACCCATGTTGACGGCGGCGGCAGGGAGGTTGACGGCAGGCTTGACCGGGAAAAAATTTCGTGGATGGCTTGCGGAGAAAATGTGGGGCGCAACAAGGGCTTCGACGATTTCGAGAGCAAAGCGGTCGAGAGTTGGATGAGCTCCCCGCCCCACCGGAAAAATATATTAAACCGCCAATATAAATATACAGGTGTTGGTTTCGCCAAAGGCGGTGACGGGTATTACTATTTTACCCAGGTTTTCCTGAGCGAGTAGGCTTAGGTCTCTATCCTTCGATTTTCGAAAGGAAGGCGAGGGTAGTTTCTCTCGAGCCTTTTTTGGTCTCCCACGGAAATTCGTTTACAGGTTTGGCTTCGATCTTAACCCCTTCTCTCCTCAGCCTTTTGAGGGCAATGAATGTTCCTGGTTCGACATTGCCGTCTGGCCATATTATCCTGTCCGCGTCGAAGTAATCGTGCATGACAAGCGTCCCGTTTTGATTAAGGCGATCCAGAGCTTTAGGGATTTCCTGGTATACGTGGTAAGCGTCGTGATTTCCGTCGAGAAAGATCAGGTCGAATTTTCGCTCGCAGTTTTCGAGAAAGGCGAGGGAGTTTTCCTTGACGAATTCGACCAGCGTTTCACAGCCTATTCCTGCGATTATATCTTTAGGTTTCATGGGAAGGCCGTAGCGCTTCCAATAGCCGTCGAACTCGTCGTTGACGTCTTCAATGTCGAGAGTTACGAGTATCTTTTCCCCGTCGCACCGGTTCTGCTTCAGCGCCATGGCCAAATGGCATGTCGAGGCGCCCACGTGGGTGCCGATCTCAAGAATCGAAGCAGCGCCGACGTGTCTTGCGATGTACCACAATCCTCTTCTGTCGCCGGGGTTTACCCCTCCGGTTGTGCCGTCAGCTATGGGGCATGTCTCGTCGAGGACAGGCTGGGTATTTTCCCATTCCTCGTTCAGTTGCTGGTCGGAGAACATGGCTTTGATCGAATTTTCATCCATGGAGCGGAGGTTTGCCGGCGTGCATTTGCCTGTCGGTATCTGGTCCAGCTTTTCTCGCTCGCGGCGTATGCGCTTGCGCCTTTTGAAAATTTTTTTGACCAGTCCTATCATTCGACAGCCTTTCCTGAAGCCGGGTTGGTGATGGTATCGGGCGGCGACCATGAAGAATTACTGTTCGCTGCTTAATAGCATTATATGATTCGTCTATGCCCCATAAAGCGTTAATTTAAGGGTGTAAGCATAATTTTTGTCGATTGTTTGAGGAAGAGGCGTGTGTTTTTAGCTAGTTAGGCCTCGCTAACATCATCATTCGCGGCTTATCGGGTTGGTAAGCGCGCTAAAATGGCCCAAATAATGCTGTTGTGGTGTAAACTTGTCTTGAAATATTGATATAATCTGTAAAATAGACTGTTAATTATGACGAATAGTTTATATGCTGTGTCGTATAATTTATTATCAGACATAATTACCAGTCGGCTGCTTATCCGAAACTAATGGAAGCTCAAAAGGATCACGGGAACGTCTCATTTGCCATCAAACTCATTAACCTGTCAATCCGGTTAATTTCCAAACACTCTTAACCGCGCCGAAAACATCTTGACATAAATTTTCAGTCAACTTAAATTTAATATCCGCTGCCGTAAGTGTTTACCATTAAATCAAATGGTCTGTTCAGGTTCCGGTATTTCGTGTATGCAGGTTGCCTGTGTTGTGTGTAACCATTTGGCGCAACTTAGTTAAGCACTGTTGATAAAGGAAAATCCATGCCAGATCGCGGGCGCATGCTAGGTGAGATCCTTATTGAGATGGGGTGCATGACCCCCGAGTCGCTGGCAGAGGCGCTCCAGCAGCAGCACGAGCGCAACGAACGACTGGGCGATATTCTGGTCGGACTCGGTTATGTACAGCCTGAAGACCTTACCCGCGCACTGGCCGAGCAGTTCGATATGGAGATGGTCGACCTCGACAGTTTCGAGATCGAACGCGAGGTGATCGAGAAGGTTTCGGCTGAGCTCGCCCGCGACCACAAGATCATCCCGATCGAATTCGACGAGGACGAAGGCCTTCTCGTCATCGCCATGGGCGACCCCCTCGACCTTTACACCCTCGACAACCTCCGCTTTGTGGTCAACTGCCAGGTCGAGTGTGTTCTTGCCACCAAGCAGTCGATCCTTGATGCTCTGGCCCGTTATTATGGCGAGGACGTCAACCAGCTCGACGAGATGATGCAGGAATTTACCCATCAGGATATTCAGGTCGTCGATCACGACTTTGAAGGCGACGAGAATGTCAGCGCCGACGACGCCCCGGTTATCAAGCTTGTAACCCTTATCATTACCGAAGCGGTGAAGAGCCGTGCCTCCGATATTCATATCGAGCCCATGGCCGACCGCCTGCGCATCCGTTACCGCATCGACGGTCACTGCTACGAGGTGGACAGCCCGCCCAAGCGCCTGCAGGGTGCGATCCTGGCCCGTCTCAAGATCATGTCGAAGATGAATATGGCCGAGCGCCGCCGTCCGCAGGACGGACGAATCAAACTTTCCGTTCTGGGACGCGAGATCGACCTGCGCGTATCCTCTCTCCCCGCTTCGCACGGCGAGAGCGTGGTCATGCGTATTCTCGACAAGGAAGCGGTCATGTTCGGTCTCGACCAGCTCGGTTTCCACGCCGACGACTATCGTACTTTCCAGAACCTTATCCGCAAGCCGACCGGTATCATCCTCGTTACGGGCCCGACCGGTTCGGGCAAGACCACGACTCTTTACGCCGCGCTCAACGAACTCAACCGTTCCGACCGCAAGATCATTACCGCCGAAGATCCGGTGGAATACAACCTTTCCGGCGTGAACCAGTGCCAGGTGAACCGCAAGGCGGGCATGACTTTCGACAAGATTATCCGTGCCATGCTGCGTCAGGCGCCGAACATTATTCTTGTCGGTGAAATCAGAGATGAGGAAACGGCCAATATTGCCATTCAGGCCGCCCTGACCGGTCACCTTGTTTTCAGCACCCTGCACACCAACGACGCGCCGAGTGCGATCACCCGACTCATCGATATGGGCGTTGCGCCCTTCCTTGTTGCCAGTTCGATTCAGGCGGTAATTGCCCAGCGCCTCATCCGCCGCATCTGCCCAGAGTGCAAAAAAGAGACCATGCCTGATATGGGAATTCTCAAATCAGCCGGCTTTACCGACGAGCAGATCAACAACAATAAATTCTATACCGGCGATGGTTGCGACAACTGCAAGGGTCTCGGCTTCCGCGGACGCCGCGCGGTTTACGAAATCATGGTCATGAATACGCGCCTGCGCGATATGGCTTTCAATGTCGATACAACCGACAATATCCGCAACCAGGCGATTCGCGACGGCATGCACACCCTTCTCATGGACGGAACGCGAAAGGTTCTTGAGGGGGTCACGACTGCGGAAGAGATTCTGACTGTCGCGAAGAAGATGGACTAACCGTCAATCCCATTCATCGGAGGTAGCGGCACCATGGATATGGACAAACTGCTTGAGGCAACGGTAAAACACAACGGTAGCGACCTGCACTTGCGCGTCGGCGCGCCCCCCAAGCTTCGCATAAGCGGCAAGCTCCGCAGCATGGGCGAGGAGGTACTGACCCCCGAGATGACCAACTCGCTGATGAAGAGCATTACCAGCGAGAAACACCAGCAGGAACTCGCCGAGGTTGGCGGCGCCGACTATGGTTTGAGCTTCCGCGATGTCGCCCGCTTCCGTGTATCCGTCTTCAAGCATCAGGGCAATATCGGCCTCGTCCTGCGCCAGATTCCGAACCGTCTCTTTACCTTCGAGCAGATCGGCCTGCCCGAGGTGGTCAAGGAACTCTGCCACCGCCCGCGCGGCCTTTTCCTCGTGACCGGACCCACCGGCTCCGGCAAGACCACAACCCTCGCAGGCATGATCGATTTCATCAATCAGGGCCGCTCCGACCATATCATTACTATCGAAGACCCGATCGAATATGTTCACCCCCACAAAAAATGCGTGGTAACTCAGCGAGAAATCGGCAGCAATAACGATGTGCCTAGCTTTTCCGAGGCTCTGCGCCGCGCCCTCCGTCAGGACCCGGACATTATTCTTGTCGGTGAAATGCGTGACCTTGAAACCATTGGCGCGGCCATCAGTGCGGCAGAAACCGGCCACCTCGTTTTCGGCACGCTCCACACAACCGGCGCCTCCAAGACGATTAACCGTATCATTGACGCCTTCCCCACCGACCAGCAGGAGATGGTGCGAACCCAGCTCTCGGTCGGCCTGATCGCCGTACTCTCGCAGCAGCTCATGGCGACCACCGATGGCAAGGGGCGTGTGGCTGCTTACGAACTCATGATCTCTATCCCCGCCATTTCCGCGCTTATCCGCGAGAACCAGACCTTCAAAATAGACTCGGTTCTTCAGACCAGCGGGCGCCTGGGCATGATGCTTCTCGACGACCACCTCTTCAATCTCTTCACGATCGGCAAGATCAAGGAAGAGGATATGATGCAGCGTTGCGTGTACAAGGACCAGTTGATCAACAAGGTGAATATCTGGCGGGCCGAACAGCAGCGTCTGGCCGCCCAAAAGAAAAGATAGAAAAGGCAGGTTATGGCAGGAATAGTACCCAAGCCCGGGATCTCCTCGGAACCTTCACGCAGGCCTATCGGCGAGATCCTGATCGACCTCGGGATCCTCTCGGAAGAGCAGCTCAAGCAGGCCCTTGCCGAGCAGCGCGAAAAGGGCGGAGCCCTTGGCACCGTGCTCAAGGATCTTGGCCTCGTCTCCGAACAGGAGATGCTCCTCGCCCTCGGGCAGCAGATGGGCATGGATCCGATCGATATCTCTTCGATGAATATCGATCAGGATGTTGTCATGAAGGTGGACCGGATGACCGCCGAGGCCTATAAGGTGATCCCGGTTGAATTCAGCGAGGAGGAGAACACTCTCGTCATTGCCATGGCCGACCCGCTCAATGTCCACGCCCTTGACGACCTGCGATTCCTTCTCAACTGCAATGTCCGCGGCGCCATCTCTGATGAAGACTCGGTCCGCGCGGCCATTGACCGCTTCTACGGCGCGTCCAACAGCGAATCGATTGAAGACCTGATCAGCAAAATCGGCGAGGATGACATGGTCGAGATCGGCGAGGAAGATGGCGAGCTTGATGCCTCCACCCTCGAGACCGCCGCCAACGCCGTTCCCGTCGTTAAGCTGCTCAACCTCGTTCTGCTCTCCGCGATCAAGGACCAGTCTTCTGACATCCACTTCGAACCTTTTGAAGACGTGTTCAAAATCCGCTACCGTATTGACGGCGCTCTGCTGGAAATGAAGAGCCCGCCCAAAAGTCTGGCCCTGCCGTTGATCAGCCGTATCAAGGTTATGGCCAACCTCAACATTGCCGAAAGGCGTGTTCCGCAGGACGGACGTATCGCCTTGAGCATGGGCGATAAGGCTATCGACCTTCGTGTATCTACTCTGCCAACCATGTTCGGCGAGAGCGTCGTAATTCGAGTTCTCGACAAGACCGTGGTCTCTCTCGATATCAACCGTCTTGGTATGAGCGAGGAAATCCTCGGCCAGTTTACCGAGCTGATCCACAAGCCCAACGGCATCATTCTCGTAACCGGCCCGACCGGTTCGGGAAAAACGACCACCCTTTACGCCTGTCTCAACGCGGTCAATGATATCTCGCAGAAGATTATCACCACCGAAGACCCGGTTGAATATGAATTGCCGGGCATTATACAGGTGCCTATCCATTCGGACATCGGCGTGACTTACGCCAAGTGTCTGCGCGCAATCCTGCGACAGGACCCCGACAAGATTCTGGTCGGCGAAATCCGCGACGCCGAAACTGCCGGTATCGCGATCGAAGCGTCCCTGACCGGTCACCTTGTATTCTCGACCCTTCACACCCAGGACGCGCCTAGTACTATCGCACGTCTGGTCGAGATGGGCATCGAGCCGTTCCTTCTTTCTGCTACCATCGAGGCTATCGTTGCCCAGCGTCTTGTGCGTTGCATCTGCACCCGGTGCAAGCAGGCTTATACGCCCACCGAGGAGGAGATATACGAGATCGGCTTCTCGCCGGAGGAACTCGCTGATCGCAAGTTCTACTTCGGTTCCGGCTGCGAGACCTGCAAGAAGACCGGCTACAAGGGACGTAACGCCATTTACGAGATCATGCGCATGAACCAGCGCCTGCGCGAGATGATCATCGACAAGAAATCAACCGAGCTTCTGCGCGCAGCCGCGCGCGAGAGCGGCATGACCGACCTCAGAAACGCGGGTCTCCTCAAGGTCTTTGACGGTATCACCACCCTTGAAGAAGTTGTACGCGAAACTCTTGCTTTGGAATAAAAGGCCGGAATGCTTTTGCATTTTGCGCCACTTATGAATAAAGTAATTTGGACATACTCAGGTTCCGGGGGAGGACTTAATGCCCACATTCAGTTACGAAGCGGTAGATAACGCGGGAAGAGCCCAGAAGGGCGCTATCGAAGCCAAAAGCGTGGATGACGCTAGGGATAAGCTCAAAGGTAAGGGCTTCTTCCCCACCAGCATCGCCCAGAAGGGCGGCAAGGCGCGCAAATCGCAGGCTGCTGCTGCGGCTGGCGAAAGGCAGAAGACGTTCACCATCGGCAGTGGCGTCTCCCAGTCTGAGGTCACCCTCTTCACCAGACAGTTCGCCACTCTCGTGGACGCCGGCCTGCCTATGGTCCGCGCCCTTGATATTATGGAGCAGATGCTGAAGCCCGGCGGCTTGCGCAATGTGCTCATGGACGTCAGGGACGAGGTGGAGCAGGGCTCCAGCCTCTCTGAAGCGATGGCCAAGTCTCCGGCTGCCTTCGATGAACTCTACGTCTCAATGATCCGTGCCGGTGAGCTTGGTGGTCTTCTTGCGCAGATTCTTAACCGACTGGCCGAGTTCCGCGAAAAGAGCATGCGCCTCAAAAAGCAGATTATCGGCGCCCTGATCTACCCGGCGGCGGTAATCACCATCGCGGGTGGTATTCTTGCCCTCATCATCGCCTTTATCGTCCCCAAGTTCCGCAAGATGTTTGAGGAGATGAAGATTCCGCTCCCCAGCATTACGCAGGCCCTCATGACCATGGCCGACTTCCTGGTCAATTACTGGTATATCGCCATCCTCTCGCCATTTATTGCCATCGGGTCTTTTGTGGGCATTCGATCTACGCAGGCGGGAAGGTACGCCATCGACATGATGTCCCTGTACCTGCCGGTATTCGGGGTTATTATCAAGAAATCAAGTATCTCCCGCTTCTGCCGTACTCTGGGTGAATTGAGCTCAGCCGGTGTTCCAATTCTTGACGCTCTCGGGCTTATCAAAAATGCGGTTGGCAACATGGTTGTTGCGGCAGCGGTCGAGGACATCCACTCTTCGATCCGCGAAGGTGAGAATATCGCCGACCCCATGCGCCGCAGCGGTGTTTTCGATATCATGGTGGTCAACATGGTCGAGGTCGGCGAGGAAACCGGTGAGCTCGACAAGATGCTGGTGAAGATTGCCGATACCTATGACAACGACGTCGATACCCTCGTCGGCTCAATGATGAGCCTGCTCGAACCGTTCCTGATCATCGGCATGGGTCTTGCCGTCGGTTTTATCGTCATCGCTCTCTTCCTGCCTCTCATTGCGATCATCGAAGGCATTCAGTAAGAGAAAATTCATAACAACAAGCCACGGGCGTCCTTTGGGCGCCCGTGTTGCTTTTTACAAATTTAACGGTCTTTTATAACTGTTTTTGACTTCGCTCCGAATATAATCTCTCTTGACGGTTAACGCAGAAGACGGGTGGCTTGATGCGAGAAGAAGATTCCACGAAAAGACCTGATTTGCCGGAAAAAGCCATCTCGTGCACGGGTGGCCCGAAGTCTTGTTTCTTCGATTCATACCCCGGCCCCGCCTATATTATTGACCGCGACCTTAATATTATTCACGCCAATCGTAAAGCCGGCGATGTGTTCGGCATTCACGAAGGTGGTGGTTCTGCTTCTCCTTTTCCGGAAGCGGACAGCCTTGCCCTCGCCGGCAGCGGCAATGAGGTTTCTGAGGAGAAACTTTGCGTCGACGGTATGGAGCGGCTTTTTCTCGTTTCACGCTCCCTTTGCAGGGATGAGAATGCGTGCACGACATATCTCCTTGTCTCGTGCCATGATATTACGGGCAGCAGGTCTTTGCTTGAAGAGCGGATCATGTCCGACCGGCTCCAGTCCCTGGGGCTTCTGGCCGGGGGTATTGCCCACGATTTCAATAATATCCTTACCGGTGTGGTGGGCAATGTGCAGCTCCTGCGGATGCAGATCGAAGCGGGCGAGGATTACGGCCGCAGCCTTGACGGAATCGAATGGGCGGGGCGCAGCGCCATGTCCCTTACCCAGCAGCTTCTCACCTTTTCGCGTGGCGGCGCTCCCCTGCGGCGAATAACCAGAATCGGAGAGCTCCTGCGCCATACAACCCGCTTCGCGCTCAGTGAGTATATGGTCAAGCATAAGGTGGTTGTGCCTGACGATCTCTGGGCGGTGAAGGTGGACAAGTGCCAGATAAGCCACGCCATCAACTGCCTGCTTGTAAATGTCGCCCGGAAACTAAACGAAGGCGCGTCCATTACCCTGTTCTGCCAGAACGCGGAGCTTGACGAAGGCGAGGTGCCTGAGGTCGGCGCGGGCAGGCATGTCCGCATATGCCTCCTCTCCGATTGCGGCGCTATCGGGCCTGACTTCCTCGCCTCTGTTTTCGACCCCCAGTCGTCGGCCGAGTACAAGAATATCGGAATCATGACCAGCTGCTCCATCATCATGAAACATGACGGGCATGTGCTGTATGATGAGGAGGGGGGCAACGGGCGCCTGTCGATTTATCTTCCCGCTTTCCTCGAAGAGAGCGAACATGCTGTCGAGGTGGGCGAGGTAAAGCCGGTGGCCGAGGGCGCTGGCGGCAAGGTTCTGGTAATGGATAATAACCCCATGATCCGCAGGGTGGCGGAGATTATCCTGCAGAAACTCGGCTTCGAACCGGTGCTGGCAAGCGACGGGGCGGAGGCGATGGAGCTCCACCGTGTGGCCCTGGAGAAATCCGAGAGCTTCACGTCCATGATCCTTGATCTCACCGCGGAAGACGGCGACGGCGCGGTGAGCCTTCTGGGTTCGATCAAAGAAAAAGACCCCGATGTCAAAGCCATTGTGACAAGCGGCTATTGCGATAATGATGTGATGGAGAACTGCAAAGACTACGGCTTTGCCTCGTCACTGGCAAAGCCGTTCACAATTGAAACCTTCAGCCACGCCCTCAGGCAGGCTATCGGCCGGGATTAGGCTGAACCTCCCGGTTTGCTCACGCCGACGCACGCTGTTCCGGAAGCTTGTGGTGCTCACTTCTGATAATCATGACCGGGCAAGTGGCGCGGTGCAGGATCTTCTCAGATACTCCGCCAAGCAGCAGATGATAGAGGGCGCCGTGACCATGGGAGCCCATCATTATCATGTCGACCCCGTTGTTCTCGCAGAAGTCGAGAATTACCGGAACCGGCTCGCCTCCTATCACCCTTATTTCCATTTCATATTCATCGCTTTGCCATTTGCCAGCCAGTTCGTGCAGGAGCTTCTCCGACTTTTCGGTCTGCTCCCTGACCGATGCAGAGTCTACCGGTGGCGGCACGAACCCTCCTTCAATGATGTACTCGGTCGGATAGGGGCTGGGGATTGCAACATTGAGCAGGATTACCTTGCCTCTGAACGCTTTTGCCATCTTGCAGGCTTCTTCGACAATTACCTCGGTAATATCGGAAAAGTCTACAGGAGCGAGAATGGTCTTCATGGCATCCTCCTTTCGCTGTATAGATGACATTCTCTGCTGCCAACAGTTCCTGTATTAAGCTTACCATATATATCGGTGCGAGCAAATCCGTCTATCCTGTCAGCTGCCTGAAAGAAAACCGCTGCTTGGATTGTAAATAAAAAAGGAGCGGGACTAATCCCGCTCCGTTCATGGCTTTATGGGGGTGTAGCGCGCGGCACTGTAGCTAGAAATCGAAACCGCGGTTGACTTTTTTCTGTTCTCCCCCTCCCGCCGCCGGGGCTGCTGGTCGGATGCCGCCGCCGCTGCTGTCGGCGTGCTCGTCGCTCTCTCGGGAAGAAGTACCCTTCATGACGCCACGGAACATGAGTTCCAGGTCTTCCGGGGTGTCGGAGTTCTCAAGCGCCTCGGCCTGGGTGATGAAGCCGTTCTGTACGTGGTTGTAGAGTGCCTGATTAAAGGTGCACATGCCATAATAGTGGCCTTCCATCATGGCCTTGTGAACAGCTTTGGTCTTGCCTTCGGAGATGAGCTGTTTGATGGTTTCGGATGCAACCATGATCTCCTGCGCCGCAATTCGCCCTGTTCCGTCGGCGCGCTTGCAGAGACGCTGGCAGACAATACCCTGCATGTTGAGGGCGAGCTGTTCGCGGATAAGGTCGCGGGCGTCCGGGGGCATGGTGTCGAGAATACGTTCAATAGTCTGGGGCGCGTTGTTGGTGTGGAGGGTTGCGAAGACAAGGTGGCCGGTTTCGGCGGCGGTGATGCCGAA
>JAFGWW010000499.1 GCA_016936955.1 Planctomycetota bacterium
CGTACCGAATTTCCCGACATAACCCGGCTTGTCCGGATACCGCAAGAAGAGCATGTTGGCGCTCGGTTTGATGTCCATCTCAGCATCATCGATACGGGTGATGCGCGGCGAGACGTTGTTGTAGGCCGTGCCGCCGATGAGGGTCTGCTTTCCCCCGCCCTTTACCACAACCGTGACGTGGCTGAGATAATTCGATTCCTGCGCACCGCTGGTTTCGCTTACAGAGATGCCGCGCTGCTTGGCTAGGTGGAGTGCGTTTACAATATTCACGTCTTCCGCGCCGAAAGCTTCAAGCACACCAGCAACGGCCGAGGCGGTAACCTCGGAGGTATCTTTCTTCTGAATCTCACCTGCGCAGATGATTTCGATGCTCTCCACGGCGGCGTTGAGAAGGACGCCGGAGATTTTGCCCATGGCCTTTGATACTTCGACATAAGGCTTGAGCGTCTTGTCGGCGGCGATGGAAATATTCACGCCGTTCAGGATGGCGCCGTCCTTGAAGTAAGCGATAACCTGTTCGGCCATCTGTACGCCGCAACGCTCTTCAGCTTCTTCTGTTGAAGCGCCGAGGTGGGGCGTCAGAATCAGATCCTTTACGCCGAAGAGAGGGCCTTCGGTTGTGGGTTCGGTGGCGAAGACGTCGATACCGGCAGCGGCGACATGGCCTTCGGCGACAAGTTTGCCGAGAGCTGCTTCGTCGATAATTCCTCCGCGCGCACAGTTGACAATTCGCACGCCCTTCTTCATCTTGCGCATGTTCTCTTCATTTAGCATGCCGCGGGTCTTGTCGGTAAGCGGTGTGTGGAGAGAGATGAAATCGCTGCAAGTGAAGAGCTCCTCAAGCTCGACGAGTTCAACGCCCATGTGTTTCGCTCTCTCGGGAGAAAGGAATGGGTCATAGGCTACGACGGACATCCCCGCCGCGCCGAGAACTTTTGCCACATGGCTGCCGATCTTACCCATGCCGATAAGGCCGAGTGTCTTGCCGTAAACCTCGACACCAACGAGCGACTTCTTCGCCCAGTTGCCTTCCTGCATCTCCCTGTCGGCGCGGGATACATTTCTTGCGGTAGCGAAGATGAGGGCGATGGCCTGCTCCGCCGCGCTGATGGTGTTGCCAAGCGGGGTGTTTTCAACAATAATGCCCTTCTCGGTGGCGGCTTCCTTGTCAATGTTGTCGGTACCCACGCCCGCGCGGCCGATAAGCTTGAGTTTGCCATTGGCCTTTTCAATTGCCTTGCGCGTAACCGTGGTGCCCGAACGGATCAGGAGGGCGTCCATCTCGCCGATTTTTTCGCAGAGTTCCTCTTCGGAAAACTTGCCGCGTACTTCTATCGCACTCTCGCCAAAGGCTTCCTTTAGCATTTCAAGGCCGGAGCCTTTTATGTTGTCTGCCGCGACAATTCGTAGATCAGCCATTGTTATATCCTTTCTGCCGCAATTATTTATTTGCGCTGTAGTCTATTTGCAGAACTCTTCCTTGAGGAATTCGAGGTCGAGTTCGGGATAAAGCACGAACTTGTCCAGTAGCGCCTGAACCCTTGCCCTTGCTTCCTTGACGACGCTCTCGTTGATCTCGTACTTCGCCTTGCCTGGCTGCCCTGCCTTGTCGCCTTTCGCGATGAGGGCGGCTTTGGTGTTCTTCAGTACGAGGGTGATTATTGAGGCAATCTCCTTCATCGCCGCCGTGTCCATGCCGAGGGTGGTTATGGCCGGGGTGCCGATACGCAGGCCGCTGGTGTACCACGGGCCGTTGGGGTCGAAGGGCAGCGAGTTGCGGTTGAGGGTGATGCCGCATTCGCGCATGACGCTCTCGGCCTGACGGCCGGTAAGTCCCTGGGGACGGACATCGATCAGGAAAAGGTGGTTGTCGGTTCCGCCGGTGGCTATAGTCAATCCTTCGTCGGCGCAGGCCTTGGCGAGAGTTGCGGAGTTATCCACGATATTCTTCGCGTAAGCCTTGAAGTCGTCGGAAGCGGCTTCGGTGAATGCCACGGCCTTGGCAGCGATGACGTGCGGGAGGGGGCCGCCGATGACGAGCGGGCATCCCTTATCGACAGCTTCGGCGAACTCTTTCTTGCAGAGAACCATGCCGCCGCGCGGGCCGCGAAGGGTCTTGTGCGTTGTGGTGGTCACAACATGGGCGTGCGGTACTGGCTCGAAGTCGCCTTCGAAAACCTTACCAGCCACGAGACCGGCGAAGTGCGCCATGTCCACCATCAGGATCGCGCCCGCCTTGTCGGCGATCTCGCGCATCCTGCGGAAGTTTATCTTGCGCGGATAAGCGCTGTAACCGGCGAGCAGGATCAGGGGCTTGATCTCCATGGCCTGCTTCTCGAGGGCGTCATAATCAAGAAGGCCGGTTTCCTTGCTTACCGAATAATTGTAAGCCTTGAACATTCTGGCCGAGACGTTGTAACGGTAGCCGTGGGTAAGGTGGCCGCCGGAGTAATAGTCCATGCCGAGGAGTTTCTGGTTGCCGAGAAGGGTGCGGAGTTCCTCCCACTTCGCTTCATCCATGTGCGAGAGGTTGGTGTCGCCGATCTTCTCGAGTTCAGGAATCTCGACCATGGTGTTGATGATGGCCCAGAAGGCGATCATGTTGGCGTCCGCGCCGCTATGGGGCTGAACGTAAGCGTGTTCTGCTCCGAAAACCTCGCAGGCTTTTTTGCAGGCAAGGCTCTCGATGGTATCTACGTTGGCGCAGCCGGCGTAAAAACGGTGTTCGGGAAAACCTTCGGCGTACTTGTCTGTGAGAAGGTTGCCCATGGCGAGCTGGGTGGAGAGGGAGCAGTAGTTCTCGCTGGCGATAAGCTTGAGGCTGCTTCTTTGGTCGGCTAATTCGTTAACTACGGACGACGCAACGCCGGGGGCGACCTTCGCGACCTGCTCGAGGCTCGCAGTATATGCAAGCATTCCCGCGTTGACCTTGTCCGTTCCGGTTTTACTCAGGTATTTACTGATTGCTGACATTATATGTTTCCCCTTTAAATAAAGTTCTATTTTTCCTGTTCGACCAGCCAGCGCAGATACGAGTCGACAAAGCGGTTCAAGTCGCCGTCAAGCACGCCCTGTATATTTCCGGTTTCACAGGCGGTGCGCTGGTCTTTTACCATCGTGTACGGGTGGAGGAC
>JAFGWW010000500.1 GCA_016936955.1 Planctomycetota bacterium
GGCGGGGCCTTGCCCTCGTGGGCCGCGAAGGTGCTCATCCGCTTCTCGACCTTGACGCTGCCGCACCCGGGGCATTCCACCTTGGTGTCGGAGCGGACCAGAAGCTCAAAAGGCTTACCGCACTTCTTGCAGATGTATTCATAAATAGGCATTGACGGCTCCTTATTCGGAAAACAATACATAAGGTTAGCCGTAATGGAGCGGCGTGTCAACACTTACCGGAAATGAGGGGGCATGGAGGCTTGAAAATGGCCGAAACAGCGAAAAATCAACCGCCTGCCGGCGGTGCGGCAAAAGAAACTTTCTGCGCGCCAAGACCGAAGCAATGATTGTAAACCGAGATGACGTGGGAGAAGGCGACCTTCTGCTCGGGGTCGATAATAATGGCTATACCTTCGAGAGAGTAATTGGCGTTGCGCATGATCACGGCTGGCACCTTCTCGTCGGAGGAACCGACCAGCCTGCCGTCGACGTAAAAGGTCACATCATCATCCACGCCCTTGATTGAGACCCTGACAGGAGAGGTGATATCAATGGTGTTTTCAGAGGGTCCTCTTTTGGGCAATTCAGATTTCATTACTTTCTCGGGGCTCTTGAACGGCTGGAGAATAAAGAAGATCAGCAGCAGGAATACGATGTCGATCATCGACGTAAACCCATCCACAGAATCCACGCCGGAATCGCGTTTATTTTCAGCGCCCATACCATTCCCCTTTCGTCAAGAAAAAGAAGATTGTAAGAGCCCGAGCATATTGATTATGGCTATGCGCCCAGGATTTGCTTATCTGCTGACGTCGCGCTGCCGCCTTGTCTCCATATATTCATGCTTGGCGGCATTGGGGGGCGGAGGCGCCGAGAACTTGACGTCGCGCATCTCGGCCTTGTAGCACTGGTCGAGAGCTTTGAGGACGTACTTGAAATGAACCGCCTCGTCGGCGTCCAGAACCACCGGGACGTCGGTGCGGTTGTTGGCCTGATTGAGGAGTGCACGGAAGATGCGGTCAGGATCGTCAACGCGCACCATTGAGATTTTGAAATATGCGCTGTCTTCCTGCCCCGGGACGGTTCTGACCTCGAGGCGGATGCTCTCCATGTTGTCAGTGGAGGAGGAAGGGCCGGAATCCTTGGGAAGTTCGGAGCGAAGCTTCATCTCCGGGCTTTTGAAGGGCTGAAGGATAAAGAAGATAAGCAGCAGAAATACGATATCGATCATGGACGTGAACGAATCGGCTGGTTCCTCATTAACTTGGCTCTTGATCTTGGCCATTTTTCAGCTCCTTGGATTCATAATCCGGCCGCAGCAAAATCTCTCGCGGCGAGAATGCTTCGTGGGTGACACATCCGGGAAAGCTTTCGCAAGGCGCCCCGCGGTCGGGCAATCTCAAAACCTGGCGCGGGGCAAACCTCAACTACCCGGTAAAGGCTTTAGTGCCTCTCGTACTGCGACATTATCGGGTCTTTGGTGGCGAAGGCTATCCGCCACAACTTATGCTTCATGCACAGACCCATGACCCGCTGGACATCACCATACTTGGTCTGTTCGTCGGCGCGGATCAGAATTGCACGGTCGGGGAACTCGTCGCCCGTATCGCTCACGCTCGCCTGGCGCTCGAGCTCAAGGACATCCTCAAGCTCAGCATCACTGCGGCGCTGCCCCATAATCTCGACCTCGCCCTTCTTCAGGACGTTGATCAGCAGACGGCCGGGGATAGGCGTATCTTTCTCCGCCTTGTCGGCAACGGGGAGCTTAAGCTTCGCCTTGGACGAGTCGGCGCGTTCGGTTACGCACATGAAAAAGATGATCAGCAGAAAGGTTACGTCGATCATCGGAGTCATGTCGAATCCGGCGCCAGCGGAACAGTCAGCTGGGTCAGGACGCACTCTTTTCTTGGCCATAACTTACTCCTTCAGGTTAACAGCAAAAACCGATGCCGAAAATACCCGAACTCCTTACTCTTCAACCGGACGGAAGCGGTCGAGAATCTCGCCGGTGATGATACCCATGACCATGAGGATCTTGACCACGCGGCCGCGGAAGAAGGCGAAAGCGGCGGTCGAAGGAATAGCGACGATAAGACCGAGAAGGGTGGTCATGAGAGCGACGTAAATACCACCAGCAAGGTCCTGCGCGTTGGCGCTGGGCTTACTCGCGATCTCACCGAAGGCGCCGATCATACCAGACACCGTACCCAGAAGGCCAAGCATGGGTGCCACGCCGGCGATCAGGTTGATGTAACCGAGCTTCTGGTGGAGCATGGTGGCCTGGGCGTCAGCCTCTTCGGCCATAGCTTCTTCCATACGCTCGAAGCCGTTGGCCATCTTGGAGAGGCCGGCACCGAGAATGCGCGTCATCATGCAGTCTTCAGCCTGGCAGATCTCAAGAGCTTCTTCGTACTCGCCCGCATCGAGAGCCTCTTCGATATCGGAAAGCAGATCGTCGGGCATCATCTTTTCACGCTTGATGGCAATCAGGTTTTCAATAGAAAGGGCGACGGCTACGACGCTGAGAAGAATAATGATGTAGCCGATAAAGCCGGAGGCGATCACCATCGCGATCGGACCCTGGGGAAGTTCGCTCTTGACCTCGGCTCCACCACCACCGCCTGCGGCCGCTCCGGCCTCTGCTGCGGGTGCTGCCGCGCCATCATCTGCGGCGTGAACCGATGCAGCCGAGAACAGACATACAACCAGCGCCAGCAAAGCTGAACCAAGCAAAGCGGTAAACAACGTGTGTTTCTTCATCTCCTGCGCCCCTTTCATCCCTCTAATATGACCTCTCTCTGATGGCAGTTTTGTAAAGCCTGCCAAAGAATAACATAACAATATAACTGTTTTTGCTAACGGATCGGGTTTAATTCAAGGTTCGATATGTAAGGCGACTCTTGCTCATGCTGACTTAACAAACAGGTTCGACATGGCTCTAAAGCAGAGATTGATAAATCTGAAATATTCTATATTCAAGAACCCCGTTTGGAAACCCAAAAATAGCAACCTTTAACGGAATAAGCGTAAGATTTTCACACAATCCGGTTTTTTCGGTCTTTTCCAAGGTCAAAAGCCGCGCAAAGTGGCTCTGGCCCAGCAACCCCATTCACCTTGTACTTATTTGTTTTCAGCAGCTGCCGGTGCCGCGGCAGTGGGATCATTCATCTGTTCAACTGCCGGAATACGCTTTTTGGCCTCTTCCGCCCCCGGCCCCGCGCCAAGGCTCTTGGCTTTCTGGAGATGGGTAAGGGCGCGCTCCTTCCAGTTCGGCTTCTGGAGCAGGAGGAAGCATTCGGCTATGCGGTAGTTCGCCAGCGCGGAATCCGCCTTACCGAGAGGGTAGGTCAGGTCGGCGCGGAAATAATCAAACATGACTTTCTGGGCAAGCTCGTTCTTCTCCGCTCCGCTGGCCTTGTCCATGAGGTTCCAGTTGGCATTGGCGCGCTTGAGATAAAGAATCCTGAGTGACTCGCGGTCATTGCTCTGCTGGGCGGTACGGACGACGGCGTTGAGAATCTCGGCCAGCTTGCCGTACTCCTTCAGATACTCCATCGCATCGGCCTCGAGCTGGATGATGCTGGCCTTGTCGGAGTTTTCGAGAATGGACCAGATTGCCGCGGTGCCCTTGATGGCCTTGATCTCTTCGAGCTTTTCCTTGACCTTGGCCTCGTTCCTCGCACCGCTCTTGAAGAGCTTCACAAGCTCAAGGCGCAGCGAGCCGACCTTGCAGAGGGCGATCCAGCGGTTTGCCCAGCCGAGATTGCGTTCCTTCTTGACCAGCTCGGCATATTCGGTAACGCGCATGTTATACTTCTGAAGCGCGGTGGACGGGTCGCGGGCCTCGACCGCCTTGGCCTCGTAATAACCAATCTGGAATTTCCAGGCGCTGTTCGGGATACGGTCGATCAGGGTGGCAACCGCCTTCTCCACATCCTCGTACTTGCCCATATGGTAGTCGCACATCATCTTGTAATAGAGAACGTGCTGTCCGAAGAGGGCGCGTTGCGCCTCGGGCAGACGGCTTACGGAACGGCTTGCCGCATTGAACGCATTCATGGCTGATTCGTACTCGCCACTGTTGAAGCGCTCCAGACCGGCTTCAAAACTTTTATAATCTGAATTGCCGTAACGGAAAGAGACGATATCGCCCCTGCCGACCGGAATGGTCGCGCCCTGGACGGAGAGGGTGATGCCCTTGTAATCGTCCCCGGTGATGCGCCCTTCCTGCTCTTTCTTACTGCCATCGCGAGCCTTGAAGGTAACCATGTCCTGCGCCTCACCCGCAGCAAGGCTCGAGGCTAGGCCGCAGAGCATCATGGCCAGACAAATAAAATAATTGCGAATCCGACAAGTCATCTTATGTTTCCTCCTCTTGCTCAAAGGCATAGGGTTTTATATCTAATGGCAGCAGAAACACAGCTCCCGCCCAAGGGCGGAAAGCACACGCCTCAGCCATCCTTTTCCGTCTCGTCCTTATCGCCGGCATCACCGCCACCGGTATTGAGTTTCTCGATCTTCAGTTCATCCAGACGCTTGAGAATGGCGTCGAGCCTGTCCATGCGCTCCTTGCTGATCTCAATGCCGACCTGATCATCCGGGCCCTTCTTCTTGCGCTTAAGGAGACGGATAATTTCGTTACGCAGGTTCTGCCCTTCCCTGGTCATGCTCTTCTGGCTCGGGATCGGAACCTCCACCATCTGCTGGGTGTTGCGGTCGTACTTCAGCCACGGCGTGGTGTAGGCCTTATCCAGTTCCTTGGCGCCGGCGGCGTTGCGCACCTCGATCTCAGAGAGATCGTTCTCGAAGAGTAGCATGCGGGCGTTCCACCAGAGCTCGCTTCCGATCAGGGGCGCCTTGTTGATGACCTTGTAGATATCGAGGGTGCGCATGCGCGCGGTCATGAAGAGGCTCGCCTCCTCCTGGCCATACTTCTTCTTCTCCATCGACGACTTGGCCATCAGCGATTCGGCCAGCGAATACTTGAGTTTCAACTCCTTATCGGTCGGGTAGATCTCGATCAGCTTGTCGAGATAGACCAGAGCCTCCTTGGAATCGTTGACCGCCATGAGGGCTTCCACATAGCTCTTCTGGGCGGCGAAGATCTGCTGGTTAAAGGTTGCGCCACCCTTACAGCGAAGGAGGAAATCCTCGATCGGAATCTTCCTGACCTGGGCCGAATTAAGCGGAATCCTCTTCGCGTTGAACTCGATGATCGAGTCTACCATCTGAGCCGCGCGACCGTAACTAAGCTTGAGCAGGCGGCCCTTGTCCTCAATACCGTAGAGGCGTGTCCTGAGATCGTCGTCGAAGAGATCGATCCAGCCGGATAGCTGGCGCCTCTTGGCAACGCTCTGGGTGTTCTCCAACTCCTCTTCGAGGGTCTTGCGGTACTCCTCCATCTCTTTGACGTCACCCGCGCCGAGGCGATGGTCGATCATGTAGGTAAGGAGGGCAGACTTCTTGCGGCCTTCGGGGTTTGCCGGATAGAGGTGGGCAAAACCGCCGTCCTGCGAGAGGCCCTTCGCGAGGTTGTAGCCGCTCATGTAATCGAACTCGGAGGCTTCCGGAATAACCGGCATCAGGCTGCTGCGCGCCAGAACCTCGGGATAGGCGGCCTCGAGCACGATACGGTTGAGGCGCTGTTTCAGTTCGCGTGCGTCGTTGATGTCGCCGCGCTTGGCAAGGACAAGCCCCTGCTTGACGTTATCGAGATAGCGAGCCGCATCCTTGCCGCTCATGCCTTCGGCAGCCTTGAGCCCGGCAGCGAGGACACCGTCGATAGCGCTCTTCGCGTCGGCGTATTTGGTGTTGATGATAAAGTCGTTGAGCACGTCAACCAGAGCCTTGTCGTCCGCGGCGCCCTGAATCTTTGCGCCCACGCCGATATCTGCAAGCGGGGTTGCGGCCTTGAGGTCGACCAGGGTCTTCTTCTCCTTCAGCAGATAGCCGTCGGTAAAGAGGGAGTCACCCCAATACTTGATACCCTTGTCGCAGATCTCCTTGGCCTTCTCGTATTTGCCTTCGTTACTGTAGATGCGGACCATGACAAGCACGAGGTTGATCTGCTTGTAGATCGCGCCTTCAGCCTTGGAGAAGTAGAAGGGAACCTTGAGCCTGCCTTCCTGCAGTTTCGCCAGAAGCTCTTCTTTCTTGTCCTTGTTGGCGGGGTCCACGCTGGCGTGCTCGTAACGGTTTGCGAGGTTGTTCCACGCACCACCCAGAAGCAGAACCGCCTGGTTCGAGCGTTCGCCGTCGGTGTCGACCGCGTCCAGCTCATCGACGACCTTGCCGGCAACTTCAAGCTGGGCCCATGCCTCATCCATGGGATCGGTCTTGACATCCTTCAGGCGCAGGCAGGAGAGGAACTTGAGGTAGTAGATATTGGTAAGGTTGGCGTTCTTCTCTGCCTCATCGATTACCTTGAGGGACTTGACCTTCTCGGCGGCCTTGTCCGCATATTCGATGACCGGCTGATAGTTACCGCTGGTGAACTCGATGTTCATCGGGATGATATAAGCGGCTGGGATATTCTTGTCTTCGTTATCGTAAACATCTTTCTTCTTCGGGTCGGCGTCGGCCTCGAGAGGCTGGCGATCCTTCATCTCGGAGAGGAACTTCTCGGCGTAAGCCTTTGCCTTGGTGCCCCACGACTCCTTCTCCTTGGTCCACTTCGCAACCTCGGCCTTGAGCGCATCAGCCTCGGGCCCTTCGAGAGGCTGCTTGCCTTCGGGGTTGAGCTTCTTGTCCGCCTTCTCGATATCGTCCTGCATCTGCTTGATCATCTTCTGGCAGATACCGGCGGCCATCAGCAGAATCGAACGGTAGTAAATATGGTCAGTCGGAACCTGATCGATATACTCCAGCGCGTCCTCGTAAAACTTGAGAGACTGGAGCTCATTGATAAGAATGACAACAAGGTCGTCGTTAACCTCACCGCTGGCTTCTTCCTGCTTCGCCATACTCAGCAGAAGGGCGTCTACGTAAAGCTTCTGCGAAGGGATGGTGCCCTCGACCTTACGGAACTTGCCGGCCGCGTAACGCAGGTTGTTGATAAGCTTGAGGTATGTCTTGTCAATGCCAGCATAGGTATCGCGCGGATAATCGGCGGGGTTGAATTCCTGAACGGCGGCGAAGTTGAGGAAGTAAGCCAGCATCCAGTCTTCAAGCACCATTGCGTTGATGCCGGCGCGCATGTAGAGCCCCATGAGATAACCTGCACGGCGTTTCTTGCCCTCGGCGTTGTTGTCCGGGATCTTCTTGGCAATCTCCAGAGCCTCAAGATACTTCGCGTTTGCCTTGACCCTGAGGGCAAGCTGCTTCTCAAGGACCGGTTCTTTTGAAATCTGGCGCATAAGGTCTTCGGCGTCGGCCAGCATGGCGTCGATGCTCGGGCCCACCTGAATCTGATTGGCCTCGGCAACCGCCTGAATTTCCTGAATGCGGTTCTGGGAGTGGTATTTCCACGCCGGGCCGCCTTCGCTGGTAACAAGGCTGCACTCATTCATGGCAGCCTGAATAAACTGCTGGGCCTTTTCGTCGCTGCCGAGCTTCTTGGAGACCACCGCCTTATAAAGCTGGAAGCGGGTGCGCAGGCGCAACCTGGCCGTCAACCTGGTCATCAGATCGATCTTGAGCTTAGGGTTGAAGAGGGTGGACTCGGGCTTGACCATCTCGTCAAGCATCTTCTCCGCATCCGCCATGAGGGCGGCGCCATGGGCCTGCCACGCTTTCTTATTCCCAGCATCAGCCTCGGCATCGGCCTTGTCGAAAGCGCCGATCGCCATATTCATCAGAGCTTCGCAGTAATCGTAAAGCCCCTTGATCCGGTAAGCGTCCGGCACCGTCACGCCCTTGGCACTGGGCTTTTCGAGAAAGTTATGCTCGAAGAAAAATTTCATCCTGATAGACGGCCAGAGATAGCGGTTATAATCCCCCTTGTCGGAGAATTCGTCTTCCTTGGGCAAAGGTTTTCCGTCTTCGCCAGTAGCCAGAAGAGGATCATCCTTGCCGCTGGTCATCATTATCCAGTTCGAGTAGACCTGCTTGTCCCACGGAATGGTGTCGTCGTAATCCATGGCAATATAGTCAAAAAACTCATCGCCCTGGGAAAGGATCTTCAACTGCGCCTTGCTGCCCCGGTCGAGCAGGAACACCCACGCCGCATAAGCCCTCTCCATCGAGTGGCGCAATTTGATAAGGGTCTCGAAAGATTTCTGGGCCTTGGGCATGATTGCTGCCTGCTCGCGCTTGGACTCAGCCTCCATAAGGGCGGCGCGCAGATCTTCAAACTGGTCGGTAAGCTTTTCGTGCAGGGGGGTGGCGATGTTCATTCCGTCGGTGAAGAAGGTTGCGGCCTTTCCCGCGAGGCCGGACTTGCCGACAGCCTTGTTAAGCTCGTCCCGAGCCTTAGATAGAGCCTCGCTTGCCTTATCCATAGAGGCTTTTATTTTATCTATATTCTTGTCTCTTTTCTTTTTCGCGGTCTCGTACTTGGCCTTGGCTTCCTTGTTCTTTTTGGCAGCGGAATCAACCTTGGCCTGCAGGTTCGCGATATCTTGGGCAGATACGGCGGGTGCGTCCTTGTTTTCCGGGGCGGCGACGCCGAAGAGCTCGTCGTCCTTCATCTTGTCCACTTCTTTTTTGAACTCAACACCCAGGCGGAAATAACCGTCAATCAGATCGACCTCGGCATCCTGTTTCATCTGCCCCTCGGGTAAAGCGCTGACGATGCCCTTGAGCACCTCCAAGGCCTTGCCCGCCTGGTCGATCTTCTCGTCCGGATCGGTAAGCTTGAGCGCTATATCGATCTTGTTCTTGGCGAGGCGGCTCTTGAGATAACCTTCCTGGTCGGCCGTCAGGGCCTTGTCGTCCCAGCCCTTGCCACTGCGGACATTATCCACAATAAGATCGTAAAGGTCCTGATAGCCATAGGTTACAACCAGATCGGAAGCAAAATCCAGCTCCATGTCCATCCATGCCTTTTTGGCCTCTGCGGCGGCATCGGATGCCTGCTGCTCCTCTTCGCCAGCATAAATGGCGGTCGGAGCAGCAAAAGAACCTATGAGAATTGAAAACAGCAGAACAGAAAACGCGGATATGTATTTCACTGACATTTCCTCCAGTTCTCGGGAGTGCTTTCAGCCCCGCCCGATTTCATGCACCATCCGGAATCCGGATAAAAAGCGATCCGTCTTCGTAAAGGCAAGCAATAAATAGGGTTATGAGCTGTCCGGAACACACGGTCAAGATTATCTTGGAAATTCCGGTTTAGTTAATGTAAACAATATATTTTTTTTTGCAACACAATAAATGCTGCCTAAGTCATTTTCTGTTCACATGCATACGTGGCGAGGCTTCTGCTATAAACCACGGCCACCGTGCAGCTTACATGCCACAACCATATCATGTGCCACGCACGGCACATATACATATTCATATGCCAAGAGAGGATGCACGGAAACGGAAAACGGGCCTTATCCGAAGACAAGGCCCGTATGGCTGGTAAAAACCGGTGCCGGATTAGCGGGTCTGCTTTGCCTCTTCCTCATCAAGGAGGATCATGCGGGCGTTAACCATGAGGGCAAAGTTCCTCTTCTCTTTCTGGAAAGAGCGCGATGAGAACAGGTTACCGAAAATCGGAATATCCTGAACAAGGGGCACCCCGTTGCGGCCGGAATTGTGGACATTAACCGCCATGCCACTTATGTATATGGAGCCGCCGTCAGGCATTGTGGCGTAAGTCTCGGCCCTGTGCTCGAAAACCGTCGGCAAGTCTATCGGCATTCCGATGTCACCATAGAGAGGACTTGTACCGGTCAGGTTGTAGGTAGCCATCGGCAGAGGAACCTTTGTGACTCGGGGATAAAGGTCAAGAGTGATATACTTTTTGTCGGCGCTGACGATAGGCCTTACCTGGAGCGAGGTTCCCGCATAAAGATACTGGATAACCGGCTCAAGGTCCACACCGGCCGGAGCCAGAATATATGTATATACGTACGGGATCTGGGTGTGCGAACGGAACCAGCCGTAGCGGTTATTGTAAACAACCACATGGGGGGCAAAAAGCTCGTCCGCTTTCTGGCTTTCCTTGATTGCAGTGACAGCCCAACTGGTCTGGATCGGCCCCAGGTAACCACTCTGGGTAAGGTATGCCTGAAGACCGGTTGTCGGGCCTATGCCGGAGCCGAGGTTGTCTCCGTATACTGAAAGTATTCCGGCGGGAGCGGCCATGGTGGTTCTACCGACCATATCAAAGTTATTTCTCTGGTTAAATGCCGCATTGGCCGGGTCGGTAATATAGCCGTCCGTATTGGTATAACGATCATCAATATTGGTGAACTGGGAGGTGAATTCTTCCCAGAAATCATCAGTAACAGTGAGGAACCTGGCGGTAACGGATACCTGAATCGCCTGCGCCGCGCGCAGTTTGTCAAGAAGGCTCTTTACCCTGTTCTGGAGAGCCAGGGGCGCCCTAATGGTCAGGTTTCCAATATCATCGAGTTCGGCCGCATTATCGCCACCTTCGCCGAAAGCGTCCGGCATAACCCGTTCAATAATTTCCTGAATGGAAATCTGCTCGAGGTCACTCTCTTCCTCATCGTCGTCGTCGTCGTCGTCATCGTCATCCGTCGGCATGGTGCGTGCATCGGACACAGCGCGGATAAGGTCACGAACGTCATAAACTTCGGTCATCACCCCGCCCTGCAGTTCTTCGGCGGAGGTTATGTGAACCACACCGTCCGTGATTTCATAATGCAGCCCTGTAATGGTCATTATCCAGTTGAGGATATTGTCCATGCGCATTTCATTGACGCTCAGGGTAATCGGCGGGACGCTTACAGTCGGCCCGGGATTGTAGATTATGTTAATTCCGGAAAGATGGCGCAACTGCTGGAGCACTTCGGTCGCATCCTGCTGTTCAAAATCCAGGGTGTAGCGCTGCTGAAGACGCTGCCTCACCTTACGCGTCTCGTCGCTTTCTTCCCTTTCGGCGGTTCCGGCGGTCTTTTTACGACGAACCATCACGTCCCAGTCGCTCGGATACTTGATCAGATTCGACGGAGATACAATCGGAATGGATTTGGCGTCAATATGTTCGATGACGCGCTTGCGCTCTTCAACCTCAAGATCGCTGATGCGCTCTTCCCTGTAAGCAAGGCGACGGCGGCGTATATCCTGCAGAAGGCTCTCCGCCTCGGAATCGGCTGGATTTTCATAAAGGAGCTCATTGACGATCTTCTCGGCTTTTGCATATTCCTTGATGTCACGGTGCATCTGAGCCCTGCGCAGATACTCGGCGCGCTGGAGCTCATTGTTCCGGTCAATGTCAACCTGGTTCTTGCGTTCCTCTTCAAGACTTATCTGGTTATTGGCGTCGGTAAGGGCCTGCGAGTATTCTCCCTGATACTTCTTGACCTGCGCCTGCATAACCTTGACCCGCTTGAGTTCCTTACCTGGATCCATGCGAGCCGGGAGGCTGTTGAGGGAGAGAGTGGCGCGCTCGAGATTCTCGCTTGCACTCTCAAGAAGTTTCAGCTTGCTTACATACATCTTGGCCGAGGAAGCCGTGTCGGTGGCGGCCTGTTCAGAAGTGGTCGCCTGAATGATCAGGTCTTCCGCAGTCTGAATAAAGCTCAGAGCCTCCATCCGGTTATGGTTCTCGTATATCTTTGCCTTTTCTATCTCGCGCCCGATAAGGGATGAAGTCTCATCGCCACGTGCTTCCAGGTAGCGCTTCATCTCATTCTCGCCTTTTCTGGCGTCGATATTGTTCGGGTCAAGCCTCAGAGCGGCGCGGTAACTCTCCAACGCTTCGGAATACATCTCCGCTTTCTGCTGCTCCTGGCCCTTGCGAACATAGTTTGCAGCTCGCGTCTGCCTCTCCTGGGAATCCAGTATGCTTTGAAGAATAGCCTTCTCCGCCGCATCAAGAGGATTATCCCGCACCTCCTGGGCATCATCTCCGGCGGTCTCGTCACCGGCAAAAACCGGCGAAGTCCCGCCAACAAACATGGCAGCCACCCATGCAAACACCAATGTCAGTAACAAACGCAGACGCATGCGCAAATCTCCTTATTGAGCTGCCTCACACAATGACTTCAAAACCGGGCAACCTCATGCGTAACAGAAGTCAATGTAATACAAATTCAATCATCGGGAATAACTCATACCCGCTGGCTATCAATCAAGTTCAACAATCTTACCGTGAAGCATTATGACCAGATTCTGCTTGCTGTAATCCCTTTTCTCGCTCTTCGTCAACCTTCCGATGAAAGGAATGTTCGAGAGAAGCGGCACACCCGAAATACTCTCCGTCCTTCCATCCTGAATCAGACCGCCCATCAGGATAGTACCGTTATCGGGGATGGTGGCGTAAGTTTCAAGCTGGGTCAGTTTGAGAACCGGCAGGAAGAAGTCAAAAGTCATCAATCCAGCGATACTCCCTTCATCAGCGTTGCCCACAGTCGCAACACGTGTCATTTGAATCGTTCGGGAGTTGGCTGCATCAAAGGACTGAAGCCTCGGGCGGACACGGATGGTAATATACTTGCGGTCATAACTGATCACTGGACGAATGCTCCAGGTTATGCCCTGTTCGTAGTCGGCTATCTCCGGCTGGAAAATATCTCCCTGCTGGGTGTAAGTGGAGACGTAATTGGTTACCGTCTCAACTTCGAGATAGGCATTCTTGCCGTTGGCGATCAGAAGGCGGGGATTATGGAGAACCGAGCCACGCCTCTTTTCCTTCAGCGCATTCAGAACCGCATTCACCTCGAACTGATCGAGAATATCGGTCGAGAGGTATCCAAGGCTGAGATTCAATCCATTAACACTTCCCGCACCAGCCTGCGGCACTATCGAAAGGCCGGAGTCGATGCTGTTACCGTCCGACCGGCGGACATTGCGGACACCGCTCGCAGAGTTGGTAAAGTTCGCATTCTGGTACTGTGTACCGCTGTTGCCATCAGACCACGTTACACCGATCTCTTCCAGAAGGTCGTCGGTTATGTCTAGGAAGCGGCCTTCGACCAGAACCTGCTGCCTGGAGAATTCGCGCAGACGGTTGATATAGTTGACAATCTGTGCATGAACTTCGGGTGTCTGCATGACGATCAGGTTATCTTCCCACACGTCGATGCTGACATTCGGATCGTCGTCCCAACCACCAGGAATCACGTTCCTGATCCTGTCACGGATATCGGTAAAGGGCAGATCCTCAACGTCCTCATCCTCTTCGTCAAATTCATCCTCCTCGTCACCATCGGTGGGAGGATAGTAGTCCTTCATGGGACGGGTAAGATCGTATACCGGGTAGATCTGAAGAATGACCTTGCGCTTGGGCTGCTGGGAGACATAAATCGCCTCGTCCTTCACCTCGTAGTGCAGGTCGGTGAGCTGCATGATCCAGTCTAGCACCTTGCCGATGGTCATGTCGGTCACCGTCAGGGTTACCGTAAGGTCTTCGCCGACGGTGCTGTCGGAGACGATGTTCACGCGGCTGCGTTCCTGCAGTTCGCGCAGAACGTCGCGGAAAGGTTGCTCGATATATTCGACGCTGATCTTGGTGTTCTCAAGCTTGTCGCGGATCTGCCTCTCCACCTCGCTGCCGGAGCTGAGCTCGCGGGTGCGGCGTACGCGGCGCTTGATCTGCTCCCAGTCGTCGGGGTATACCACGTCCTCACTGGGCATGACCGCCAGATCGCGCACGTCGAGGGTCATGTTGTCTTCCATGTCGCGGCTGTTGCGTTCGTTATCGGTAGCCGCCCTCTTGTGGGAAGCGGCGCGGGACTTGGCGCGCAAGGCGAAAGCCGCTTCGTTATTCGGGTCTTCACGAATAACCTCGTCGCAGAGCTCGGTGGCTTTGTCAAACTGATTGGTGTTATAGAAGAATTCAGCGCTCTTAATCAGCTCGCCAACCCTCTCGGTGTGGGCGCGAAGCGCTTCCTTCTGGTTCTTGAGAACGTCTTCGCGGGCCTTCTGCCGCTCGAATTCCTCCCTCGCGGAAGCAAGCTCTTTTCCGGCTTCATCAATCTGCATGCGCAGAGCATTCACCC
>JAFGWW010000501.1 GCA_016936955.1 Planctomycetota bacterium
AGTCTTTTTTCGATTTCTTCTTTGCGGCATCCGACCCGCTCGCGGGCTTGAACGTTATTATGACCGTAGGCTTACTGGCGGCGACCGTCGCCATGTTGCGGATGCGCATGGTCAACGTGCTGTACTTGTCCTGCTTTTTTCCGAGGATGGTGCGGTCGATATCTTCGGCTAGTATGCGAAGTTCAAGCAGCCCTTCCTGCCCACCCTTGGCCAGAAGAGCCGGAGGAACCTCTGCCTTGGGAGTGGAAAACTCGAAAGAGTAGGTCTTGGTTTCATACTCATAATTGATCTCAACCTTGACCTCAGAGAACTGCACCGCCTTCTCAATAATGAACTTCTTTTTCGCCACGCTCCCGGGCTTTACATCGCCGAACTCGACAACATCGGACTTGCTGATCAGCTTACCGTTACTGTCAAGAATCGAGAGGCGCGCGCTCAGATTGTAGAGGGAAAACTCGCCGAGATTCTTCAGGGGCAACACGCCCTCGTAAAAATGATACTTGTTTTTCTGTGCGCTCTTCCACGTCCGGGTAAAGCTCCAGTCCTTGGTTATCTCGACCAGGGCCTTCTCGTTTTCAGCCTTGGCATAACCCGGCAACAAAACGCACACCGCAAAAAAACAAATCAAGAATGCTCTCACTCGTGCTCCTCCTTACCTGTCCGTAACCTCCGGCGCACCCAAAGCCGCCAGATACTGTTTAACCCCCTCGGTTCTCTTGGGGGGGATCTCGTTGCTCAACGAAGAAAATATATCCCACTCAGCGCCAGCACCGGAAATCTTTATCTCGCCGGCGGGTTTCTTTTCAAGAATGGCCTCGGCTTTCGCGATAACGGTTTTCAACTCCAGCCTGTCGATTTCGCTCCGCCCGCTTCCGGCACTCCCCTCGCCCGCTCCCGAACCGGAGTTGTCCCCTTCGGTAAGCGCCTGTTCGAAAACGACAGAAGCCGAAGCGCCTGCGTCTTTCATCAAATCAACAAGCTTCCGCAGTTGCGCAAGCTCCGCCTTCGTAGCGGTTCCGGCTTTGGCCTTTTTAAGCAGACCGGCAAGAAGCTCTTCCCGTTGAGTCTCCCCGCTGGCGGGCGATACGCTACGGGCATAAGCCCCGCGAGTGGAGCTCCCTTGTCCAGCTTCAGGCTGGCTTTCCGGGCTGTGCCCCCCCAGAAGCAATTGCGCAAGAACAAGAGCAAGCGGTATCAACGCATAGGAAGCCTTTTCGGGAACCACGCTCGCGCAGACCTGATCAGCCTTTACCTCACGGCAAGCCTCATCGGCGTCGGAGACCTGGGCTTCGGAGAAAATACTGGCCGAATCGGTGATAGCCGAAAGCATCCGTTCCTTCAGCCCGCAATTATGGTCGACCATCATCGCCGCCAACCCGCGCCATTCCCGACGCGCAGAGATTCTGACATAACAGGCAACCGCGAAAACCATCAGCCCGGCCACAGCCGGATATGTCCAACCGGAGAAAAACGGTGCGGATATGGCGCAGACCCACAACCCAGCTCCGGCGGCAAAAGATATAACGGCAACCGCGAACCTTGTCCGCAGCCGACGGGAAACCATGTCAATCAGATGTTCAGCGCTACCAGCCACCATCAGGCACATCTCCGATGTGATTGCATTTCATATATCTTATTAACGCTATAACATGTTATATGGTTCACTCTAATCTTATTCAATATGATCCGCCAAACCTTGCAGGTGATGCCTGTCTGCAAAAAAGTCCATTCTCTTCTTGACGAGATAGCGGCCTCGGCAATATACTCGTAATTGTATAATAATGTCGCAGTCGAGTTAAAAACATTTTTATATAAGTATCGCGTAATTCAACATTTACGATCGCGATGCCGTTTATCGGCATCACCGGGAGGGTATTCGATGAGCGCACCTGAACCAATCCGAGTTGAACTTACCGCTTTCCAGAAACTCCAAATCCTGCGTGACCAACTGGAAGACAGGCAACGCGAACTCGAGAGCGTGGAGAGCAAAATCAGAGACAATCTTGCCATTATTGAAGAGCAGCGCTATCTCGAAAGCCTGAGCCCATATTATGCGGCAAACCCGCTGGAGAATATGCCAAGCAGCGAAGACATCAAGACTCTTGAGCAGAAACGCGCCGCCCTCTTCGACCTGGTCAAGAATATTGAAGCAACCCTTCCCGCAGTCATGGAACTGGCGGAAGGCAAAGGTGGGGGTGGACAAAGCGGCCCGTCGCTTGCCGCCGGTCCCGCCAGAAAAGCCAGATTCGACTCGTTCGACGATTTCATCGCAAACAGATAAGAGCTTCTAAAAGAACCTCTGATTTTCTTCAGATCAAAAATCCGACGACGAAGAGTTGGAGCAAAAGAAATAGTTATTTTAGAAGATCTAAATAAGGACTCCATGCATACGATGAAAACCTATTTCCTCCCCTTAGTCGCCTTTCTGGCGATTATCAGCGCCGGTTGTTCTTCCAACGGCTCCTCCACCTACCGCAAGCCATCACTGGAGACAAGGCTGTCGCGTTCAGGGCTCGGTTTACAGGGCACCGGAGATCAGACAACCGACACAAAAGTAAACACCGACAACGTCATTGATGATAATACCAGGGCATTGGAAGAAAGATGGGGAAGCGCCCCGAAGAAGGAAAAATCACAAGAGCCTGCAATCGTGATCGAGCAGCCAGCGAAAATCGCGGAAGAAGCAACCCCGAAAACAACCCCGAAAGCCATTGCCGATGGGCTTGAAAAGACCAATTCATGGTTAAGCACCACTTGGGCGTGGCCAACAACTGCAAATGTGGTGGAAGGGAAGGAGTTTGAAGGAGAAGGCAAAGTCCTCCTTCTGACTTTGCAACAGCTCAAAGAAGGCGAAAAGAACGACAAAGCCGCGATTCAGCGCAAGTTCGCTGGGAAAGTGTCCAGAATATCCTTCAACGCAGACAATATTTCCAAAGGATCATACTCTGTCGCCGTTGCAGTTAATACTGCTGACGCATATTACGAAAGCCCCCTGAAGGTTTTATCAAAGGGCTGGAACAGGGATATTGTCTTCGACGCAAACCAGAAATACTGGAAGAGCAAGGCCTCGGGGTGGCAGAACAACCAGAGCCTGCCCGACAGCGAATCAACCTTAATTACCATACTTATCTATAACCCAGATAAGGGCTTAAAGATTGCCATCGACTCCCTTTATGTCAAGTGAAGCGCCACAGAAGCGTCAGGCCTTGACATGGGGATGCTTTTTAAAGCCACATAAGACATCAATCAAACAGCATTTTCTACCCAAATAAATCGGGCTAGAGAAGCGTTCATATATTTGACAAACGGGCAAGTAAACCTTATAATGATAAGAGCTTTGGAGTAAGGGCGATTATTTCCCCTGCTCTTTTTTTAATTGATGGAGGAACGCGATGAGAGCAAATCTTGACGATGCCTCAATTGCAAACTTTGACATACATGACGGTGTCCTTATTGCCAATGTCGAGCTGTACTGGGAAAACCACACCGAGTTCCTCAGAAGCTGCGAAGCACTGGTAAAATCTGAGCACCGGCATATCACTCTCGACCTCACCCACGTAAGCTTTGTCTTCAGCGCCTACATGGGCACAATCGGCCGGCTTCTGGCAGAGACTGCCAAGTCGGACAAAAAACTCACCATACGCATCGGCCGCAACCTTTCGTGGCTTTTCGAGATGGTTGGTTTTGAAAAAATGGTAAATATTGAAGTGGTATCCTGAAGTAAAATTTGTATAATCCCTTTATGTGCTTCTTGCTAGGACGCCGGTATCGGTGTCCGGTTTCCGTTTTTAGAGGCATTTTAAAGACAATTTAAATTTGTTTAAGCCTTTGTATGGCATAGAATAAAGTGTTGTGAGGCGCACGCGCGCTTCCGTTTTTTGGTTATTTGTTATTTGTTTGTCATTTGTTTCCATTGACTGCGGAGATAACTATGGACATCAGCATCAGCGGACGCCATGTTGAGGTCACTCAAAAGGTACGCGAATACGCAACTGATAAATTCAGCAAGACCGAGCGTATCTTTCACGACGTAAATTCGATCGAAGTAATCCTCAAGGACGAAGACCGCAAAAAGCATTGCGAAGTCATCATTCACACCCGCAAGGACGGCAACCTTATCGTTGACGTAGCCAGGGACGAGCTTTTCGAGGCTATTGACGTAGCTATCGACAAGTGCGAGCGCCAGCTGCGTAAACTCAAGGAAAAGCGCACCAGCCATCGCCACAAAGCCGTCGCCAGGGATACCGGTGCCGAAGCGGAAGAGTAGACCCACTAGACCGCAACACAACCGCAGATATTCATTTACGGAGACAGTTTAACATGCAATTCCGCGACTTCGTGGTAAATAAAGCAATTGTAGGCGACCTTGTTTCCACAACTAAAAACGAAGCTATCGCAGAGATGACAGACGCTCTCATCGCGTCTGGCGCTGTTTCCAAAGACCTTCGTCAGGGAGTGCTTTCGGCGCTTATCGACAGGGAAAAACTTGGCAGCACCGGCATCGGCCAGGGGATAGGCATTCCCCACGCCAAGCATCCCGGTATAAAATCGCTGATTGCGCTGGTCGCCAGAAGCAGGGAAGGCGTCGAGTTCGCCTCCCTTGACGGGGAACCGGTAAACATCTTTTTCATGATGCTTTCGAATCAGGAATGCGCAACCCAGCACCTCGAAGCGCTCGCCTACGTAAGCAAGCACCTGCGGGACGATATTTTCCGCCGTTTTCTCATTAAAGCGAGAGACGCCAAAGAGATAGCCGAACTTCTGGAAGAAGCTGACCAGAAGTCGATAAGCGGAGGTTGATAGCAAATGGGAGGGTGGCGCTGGCTCAAATGGGGCCTGCACCTCAAGCGCTGGGTACTGGCGATTGCCGTAGGACTGATTTTTCTCGTAACGGGTGCGATTTGCCTTGGTCTTGGCATCTTTGATCTCGATACGGCAATGCCGGACACAAAACTGCCACTTAGTCCATACGGCGCTGCGGTGATTTTGATTCTTCTCGGTATGATCCTTGTTTTTACGGGGATTTACCGACTTGTGCGCAGAATAGAAAAACTTCTGAAGCGGACGGACGAGTCGCGTGGCCTAGCGGAAATCGCCTACCACCACAACCGTCTGCAACAGGGCCCGAAAATCGTCTGCCTCGGCGGCGGAACCGGGCTAAGTACCATACTCAGAGGTTTAAAGGAATACACGCAGGACATTACGGCGGTTGTAAGCGTTGCGGACGACGGCGGAAGCTCGGGGCGGTTGAGGCTCGACTTTGACATGCTCCCCCCCGGCGATATTCGCAACTGCCTCGTGGCTCTGGCCGACGCCGGGCCGGGGATGTCCGAGCTGATGCAGTACAGGTTTGACGAAGGGGAATTTTCAGGCCACTCCTTCGGCAACCTTTTCATAACAGTTCTTGCGAGAATCCGCGGGGACTTCGGCCTTGCGGTCCGCGAGGCAAACAGCATTCTTTCCGTGAGGGGACGGGTGCTGCCGGCGACATTGGATAAGGTAAGCCTGGTTGCGACGCACGACGACGGAACCAAGACAACCGGCCAGAAAAATATAGCGAAGACTTCAAAGCCGATTGAAGAGCTGAGCCTGAAGCCGAACCCCGGAGAACCGCCTCAGGACGTCATTGACGCAATCGCGGCGGCGGATCTGATAATAGTCGGCCCCGGAAGTCTGTTTACCAGCGTCTTGCCGAACCTGCTTGATACCGAGATCCTCAAGGCTATCAACCAGTCAAAGGCGCAGGTCTATTTCGTGGTCAACACCATGGGACAGGCCGGAGAGACGCAGTTTTTCAAGGTCAGCGACCACATAAAGTCCCTGATGAAACACGCGCCGGGGCTCAGGATCGACAAGGTTATCGTAAACAGCTACAGGCCTTCCATGGCGAGGCTGAAGCCTCTCGAGGAAGAGAACGTAACCCTGACCGAGTACGACAGAAAAGAAGTGCAGGCAATGGGATTGAAGGTTCTGCTGCGGGATGTGATCGACCTCGACGAGCCCGCGCGCCACAATCCGTACAAACTCGCGGCCATGATTGTGGAAGCCTGGAAAGAATCGGAAAAGTAAAAGATCATTAACGCCAAGCTTAATGATATAACGGAATAAAAGGGTTTTGAATTGAGTAATACCGTCAGCGAAACAGTCACCCTTACAAACCGCTACGGGCTACATGCCCGCCCGGCGGCATTATTTGTTGAACTATGCAACAGGTTCAGCAGTGAGGTCGAGGTCTGCAAGGACGGTATGCAGGTAAACGGTAAAAACATTCTCGACATCATGATGCTCGGCGCAGAGCCGGGCTCAAACCTCACCCTCAACGCCAATGGCTCAGACGCCGAAGAAGCGGTAAAACAGCTTGTGGAGCTGGTGAAGAGCAATTTCGGTGAAACCTGAGCCGCAACACAAATCCAGACCAAACAATAAACGCCCCTTGCAAGGAGGGGCGTTTTTATTTGGCCGCAATAATCAGGTGACTCGTTAGAGAGAGGCGACCAGTCCCTTCATGTCGGCAACGCCGACCAGCTTGCCGTCGTCGTCAACCACCGGCAACTCGGCGATTCGCTTTTCGCGCATGATATCCAGTACCTTGCCAGCGAGGTCGCCTTTTTTAACGGTCGAGCAGTTTCGGGTCATCACGTCACTGACCGCGGTAGAGAGAACCTCCGCGCCTTTCTCGAGCCCACGGCGCAGGTCGCCGTCGCAGAATACGCCGAGAACTTTTTCGTCGGAATCGACCACAACCGCAGCCCCGGCCCGGGCATTGGTTATGGCGAGAATAACTTCAGATACGGTCGCTTCGGGGGAGACGCGCGCCACGGCGTCACCGATGCGCATGACATCCTCAACCGGCAGCACCTTGCGACCCAAGGTTCCGGCCGGATGAAGCTGGGCGTAATCGTTGATCTGGAAACCGCGTCTCTTCATCAGGGTAAGGGCGATAGCGTCGCCGAGTGCCAGCATGGCGGTGGTGGTGGCGGTCGGCGCAAGGCCGAGCGGGCACGCCTCGTCGATATGACCAAGGAGCAGGGTCACGTCAGAATGGGCGGCGAGGGTGGAACGCTCGGAGGCGGTTACGCCGAGGATCTTCGCCCCTACCCTGCGCAGGCTAGGAAGGAGGCGCGTAATCTCTTCGCTCTCGCCGGAATTGGAA
>JAFGWW010000502.1 GCA_016936955.1 Planctomycetota bacterium
AAATTCGCTGAGGCGCGGCAGGTCGATAAGTTTGCCGTACTTGGCCCAGCGCACAAATCCCGCGATATACCGGGCCGCAAGCCTGCGGGTGGGGTTTTTGAAACCCTTGAGTTCCTGGCCCATCTCCCCTTCGGGCAGATACCTTCTCGCTTCGGAGATGAAGTTCTGGTACGTGCCTGGATGGGCGGTGGATTTGTATTCGAGAAAGGCGTCGGCCATGTCTTCGAGCACATCCCCGGCGGGGGTCAGGTTGGGCACGACGATGTAATTCATCGGATAGGTGGCGCGGCGGTTGAGGTCGAAACCGCGCTTGGCGTTCTTGCTCACGTCGAGCCGTTCGCGGTGGAATCCGCGTAGCTCTTCGCTGTATCTAGCCACGCCGCGGCCGGGCGCGATTATGGCGCAGAGGGGGCCGTACTTCCTCGTCTCCATCCGGTCGGAGGAGACGTCGGCCTGCCCCACGATGTCGTGCATCATCAGTGCTTCAAGCTCTTCCTCCACCACCTGCCGCTGGCAGAGCTGGTGCGCCTCTGCGGCGAAGATCAGGCTGCGCTGGGGGATGTCCTTGTCCTCGGCGCAACGGGCCAGGGTTTTCTGTACAGATTCAAGGAGGCCGATGAGGATGTCGTGCCGCCCGTCCATCGCCTCGTTAGTGATCTTGGCCAGTTCCTGGTCCACCTCCATAAGTTCGTAGGAGGTTTCTTTCCAGCATTCGTGAATGATGGTAAGGGGCGACCTGCCCTCGTCCATGGAGGGGACGGTAACGAACTCCTCGGCTTTCTCCATGATCTTGTCGAGGTGCTGCATTATGCTTGCGTATCCCCGCGCGTTGACCACGCTGGATTTATTCTTCTCCCGCGCGCGGGACTCGAACTGGACGCTCCGCGATTTCTTGAGGGCCTGCATGATCTCGATCACGAGGTCGTTCGGGATGCCGAGTGACATGAGCCGGGTGGGGATCATCCTCAGATCTTCTTCGAGGATGTGCTTGCGCTCAAGAAGTTGCTCGCGGTAGTCGATGTCGAGGTGGTCGCGGAACATCTCCTGCAGCCACGGTTCGAGATTGTAAACCCCAGTCGAGGCGTGGGTCTCGGAATAATTCATCTCCATGAAGCCGAGGGCGCGGCGCAGGAAAGATTCCTGCTCTTTGGTAAGCGCATGGGAGGCGGGTATTCTCAGCCCCGCTTTTTCCGCAGCGGTGAAGGCGATATCGGTTTCCACAAGCTTGGGGTTGGTGCCGAAGTTGAGGAGGCACGCATCGGAAAAACTCAGCTCGATCGGCCTGTCGGCTTCTTTCGATCCTTCGCGGACCGCAACCTCCATGCGTTCCCAGAAAATCCTGCACGAACGCGACGCGGCGTTCCACCGCATGGCCTGGATGGGCCCGACGGATTCGTGGGTGCCGCTCTCCACCTTGCGGATATCGGAGAGGGCGCAGGTTGCTTGTGTGATAAACTGGTCCATCTGAACTCCATTGCCGTATTCCGGCACTTGCTCTAAAATATCTGCAAACGGCCGGGGTGTCAAAGGTCTATATGCCCTTTTCGTATGTTGTTTTCGTTGACGGGAATATGTTTGCTGTTTAAATTATAAGATGTGGGGAGTTTGGCCATTTTTATGCCATGGCGCAGAAACTGCGCCTTGTCCTTCCCGGGCGCAACTCAGGCGCGGGGCGGCGGTTCTGTTTTTGCGGAGGGAGAGCTTGTGGAATATGTGAGCGTGAGCGAGCTTGCTCCGGCCAATACCCTCCCGTGGGATATTTACGACGCGGTAACCGCCTTCAGGCTCTTCACGCGCGGCGAGCGTTTCAGTCGCGACTTTATCCGCGTTCTCGGCGAGAACGGGATCAAGAAAGTCGTCCTCACGGGGACGGCCGATTCAATCGACCAGCTTGTCAGAAAAGCCTGCTACCGCGAGATCGACGTCAACGCCATAAAGCCCGGAACCACCCTTGCCTTCGATATCCACGGCGGCGACGGGAGCCTCCTCCTTGCGCGGGGAACGGTTCTTTCGGAAGCAACTCTCGACCAACTCAAGAAGCGCGGCGTGAACAAGCTTTACGTGCGGCGCATGCAGGACACGGCTTACGCCAATTCGCTCAGAAGAACCGTAGCCGAGCTCAACCTTATCCGCCGCACCAACCATATGCCCAAGGTTCACTTCGGCAGCGGTGATTTTATCTCGAACACGGCCCTGCTCAACGAGCGGTCAATCGAGCGGATGGCCCAGAAGTTCGAGGAGACGGGGAGGATGGTGGTCGAGGCGGACGCGGTTAATGCGCTGATGAAATATATGCGCATAATCGACTGCCTCCATGCCCGCGAAGAAAAGAGCAAGGAGGATTACCTGCGGCTTTACCACAGTCTGGTAAGGCAGACCGCGAATATCCTCCACCACATCCGCTCCAGCGAGAAGGTGAACGGGGATCTGCTCATGTCCATGGCGGAACAGGCGGTGGCTTCGCTCGTCTCCGACCGTGAGTTGCTGCTCGGGGCGATAGGCTCGGAGCTTGAGGAAGGCGAGGATTATCTCGCGAAGCATGCGGTGAACGTGGCGGTGGTCGCTGCCAACATCGCTTCCGAATCGGAGTATTCGGCAAAGCAGATTATGGAGCTCAGCTTCGGTGCCCTCCTGTCCGATATCGGCATGCTGAGGGTTGCCGACAGCATCCGCTTCAAGACCCAGCCCCTGACCTCGGATGAACAGCTAGAGATAATGCGCCATACCCTTTACGGGATGGACGGCCTCCAGCTTATCAACAAGCTTCCCCACAGCACGCCCATCGTTGCGTACCAGTCGCACGAGAGGAATGACGGATCTGGTTATCCGCACGGAAAAAAAGCCTATGGCATCCACGATTTCGCCAAGATTGTCGCCGTGGCCGATGTGTACCATGCCCAGATAGCCAGGCGTCCGTGGAGGCAACACGCGACCCTTCCGTATCAGGCTATCGAGGAGGTGCTCAAGATGAGCGCTTCGAAAAAGCTCGACAACCGTTTCTGCCGCAGCCTGCTGCGGGCAGTCTCCCTCTTCCCGGTGGGGAGTTGGGTGATGCTCAACAACGGCGAGTGCGCCCAGGTTCTCAAAGCCAACAAGGATGAATTTACCAAACCCGTGGTGGCCGTTCTCTTCGACGCTGACGGGAATGAGATGGAGGTGCGCAGGGTCGACCTTGCGGATCAGGATGAATTGAAGGTTATCCGGCCTGCGCGCATGGATGACGCTGAACCGCTGGCGGGATTTTAGGCGGTTCGTGATTTTGTATAGTCTATTTTCATAAGGAGCCCGCGATGGCGAAGAAGAAAAGCAAGACACGCTGCATCGGTATTCTCACCTCCGGCGGCGATTGTCCCGGACTTAACGCGGCCATACGCGGGGTGGCTAAGGCCGCGGTAAACGAATACGGCATGAAGGTTATCGGTATCCTCGACGGGTTCAGGGGACTGGTGGAGAACCGCACCGTTCTTCTCGACGACAGGAAGCTGAGCGGGATCCTGACCCTTGGGGGAACCATCCTCGGCACCTCCCGCGACAAACCCCACAAGATGCCCATGGGCGGGGCGAAGATGGACATGACCGATGTGGCTGTCCAGAATATCAAGCGCCTGCAGATCGACTGCCTCGTCTGTCTCGGGGGAGGGGGGACGCAGAAAAACGCTCATCACCTGCAACAGGCAGGGGTAAACGTTCTCACCCTGCCCAAGACCATCGACAACGATGTGGCGCAGACTGACATAACCTTCGGGTTCGATACTGCCATGACCATTGCCGCCGAGGCTATCGACAGGCTCCACACCACCGCCACCAGCCACCATCGCATTATCGTCTGTGAGATTATGGGGCACAACGCGGGCTGGCTTCCCCTTGGGGCAGGGCTTGCGGGCGGGGCGGATGTTATCCTGATTCCAGAGATACCTTACGACGCCAAGGTTGTGGCCGAGCATCTGATCGAACGGCGCCGGGCGGGCAAGAGGTTCTCCATCGTCGCGGTTGCGGAAGGCGCGATCTCGGCTCAGCGTTTTGCCGAACTTGAAAAAGAGAAGAAGGAAGCGAGCAAGGCCAAGGATAAGGGGAAGAAAACCAAGAGGGCCAAGAGTGAGCCGGGAGATTTTTCGCAGGACGAAGCCGGGGAGATCCATCTGGTTATGGAATCCAAGGCAAGCCGTCTGGCCCGCGAGCTGCAACGCCTGACCGGGACCGAGGCGCGGGTGACCTCGCTCGGCCACGTCCAGCGCGGCGGGATCCCCTCGGCTACCGACCGCCTTCTCTGCACCACCCTCGGCACGAAAGCGGCGGAACTGCTGGTGGCGGGAGAGTATAACGTAATGGTTGCGGTCAAGGGCGGGCAGTGCGTGCCGGTAGCGCTTGATAAGGTTGCGGGCCAGAAAAAGATGATCCCTGTCGACCACGACTGGATCAAGTCTGCCCGCCTTGTGGGCACCTGCATGGGTGATGTGCTCTGATTGTTATGGCGTTGTCATGAAATAAAAAAGCGGGGGCCAGAAGGCTCCCGCTTTATTTATGTCCCTTGTTGTTCACGTGCCGTTCAGGCCTCTTCCTCGCGGCGCGGGAGGATGGCGAAGCGTTCCGGGGTGCAGAGTGCGTAGGAAGACGATGCGTGCGAGGCAGTCATCTTCTCAAACTCCGACTTGAGCTCGGTCCACTTGGGTTCGTTCCAGATCTCGATCTGGGAGCCCAGGTCGAAGACGTGGAGGTTGGAGGTGGCGTCCATGTAATCCATCGCCACGGTAGAGGGGATCTTGATTCGTGAGTTCTGGATGCGCGCGGCCACGGCGTTCGGGAATTCCTTGAGGATCGATTCGGTTGCCGGTTGCCCTTCGCCATCGGTAAGGATGGCGACCACGCAGGAGAGGCCGGAGTTGACATCGAGGACGATATTGCCGTCCTCCTTCATGGTCTGGGCCACGTTCACGACAATCCCGCCCGGGGCGTATTCCGCCTTGGTGGTGAAGCCGGGAACCCTGCTCCTGAAGCTGTAGGCGTTGAAGCGGTCCATCTTGCGCTTGGTTGCCGCGTCTTCCGGAATCATTGATATTTCATTGCTTACCACAAGTTGATTATTGCTGCCCGGCTGCTGCGGCTGGGTGCTGCGCATGTGGAAGTAGAAGCCTACCAGAAGCGTTACCGCTGCCGCGTGGAGGAGGAGCGACGCGGCGAAGTAAGGGCTGCGCTTGGCGTGCTCGACCATACGGATGACAGCCGGTTTTTTCATGTCGCGCAGGTGGCGTTCGCTGCTGCGGATTATCTCGATCCCGCCCTTGGTCTGCGCGGGCTGGGTTGCCTCGTCGAGCCGGTCGGCGAGGGCCATGCGGAAGTGGGCCGAGAGTTCGATCGGCACCAGCTCCTTGTGGAGGGCGTCGAAGGTGCGGCCGATGGCTTCAAGCTCCTTGCGGCAGGCCGCGGACTTTTCGAGCTGTTCTTCTACCAGCGCTTTCTTTTCGGACTCCAGTTCGCCCTTGTAGTAACTTACAAGTTCGAGCATGGCTTCATTTTCGTTCATTGCCCTATTCCTTTCCTGTTATGCCGTGGCGGGTGAGGTACTCCCTGAGTCGCGAAACCGCCACGTGCATTCTGCTCTTGATGGTGCCGACGGGGATGTCGAGTGTCTCGGATATCTCCGCGTACTTCATGCCCTGGATTTCGGAGAGCACGAAGACGACTCTCTGTTCTTCCGGGAGACTCGCCAACGCTTCGTCGATCATGTTCCTTTTATCCTCGCGCTCAAGGTTCTCGTGCGGTTCTTCTGTTTGAGCGGAGAGATTGTCGTAAAGGTTCAGTCCGTTTTCGGTTTCTTTGTCCAGACTCTGCATTCTGCCGCGACGCTTGACCCTGCGCATGTGATCGATCCAGCAGTTCTTCGCGATGCGGTACATGTAGGTCGTGAACTTGGCGGAATTCGTATAGCTTTCCGCGTGGGTGTAGAGCCTGAAAAACACCTCCTGTGTCTGGTCCTCGGCAAGCTCTCGGTTGCCTACAAGCCTGTAGAAGAAGTTGAAAATACCGACCTGGTGGCGCATTACCAGTTTTTCAAAGGCCTCACGTTCGCCTTTCTGGAACTGCATCATCAGGTCCGCATCGCTTGTCATGCGGTCTACCTCCAGAAACTATTAACGATATATACTGTAAAAGGTTCGGATAAATTACCCGCCATAATATGACATAGGGGATGAATTATTGCAACTCATTTATGTGTATCATTTTAAGGGGCGCAAGGTGGCGGTTCTCAAGGCTGGGCGGTGGCGAGTTTCTTGATCGAATTCATGAGATTCCGGTGGTGGTTGCGCAGGGGGTCGCCTTTGCTGGCGCTCGCGAACAAGGCTTCGGCCTGGGCGGTGTTGCCCCGTGCCATGTGGTAGAGGGCGAGGACGAGTTCGGGGGAGGGGCTTTTCTTTTTATATTCGGCCCGGAAGAGGCGCTCCGTGTCTTCGTCGCTGATTTCCGTGAGGGGGAGCTGGATGACTGCCGCCCCTTTCAATATATATATGATGCCCTCGCGGACCGACCGAACGTCGCCGGTAATGGTGGAGCCTTTGCCGAAGGTGATGGTCTGCTGCCCGCCCAGGCCGGGGTGGAGGGCCTTCTCCACGCAGGGGTAAAGCTCGGAGAGGATTGCGATATCTTTTCCGCAGTCGGCTCCGAATTTGTTCAGGCCCGGATTGCGTTTGTCTTCGGAGAGAAGTTTTGCGTATTTGCCTGCCGTGGCGAGATCGAACTTGCCGAGGGCGTCGAGATAGACCTTGAAGAACTTGGCCATGACCTCGTCGCGCTCGCGGTTTCTCTCCTCCCTTTTTTCGCGCCTGGCTTCTGCTTCGCGCCTGCGCTTCTCCTCTTCCTCGAGTTTTTTCTGCCGCGCGATTTTACTCTGCAACTCGGAGAGTTGGGCGGCGGCCTTCTCCCCGGCCTCCGTGCCTTTGTAATCTGCCGCAACCTTGCCGAGGGCGGCCATGTACGCGTCTTCCCCGGCGGTGATTTTCGTATTGGCTTCGATGTATGCGTCGAGGGCTTTCTGTTCCCGCAACTGGCGCTGCCTTTCCTGTTCTTCCAGTTTCTTTCTCTGCGCAGCGTCGGCGACATCGCGTTTTCTCTTGTTGATGATTGCGAGTTCCTGATTGGCGAGTTTCGCTGCCGCCGTTCCCTTGTAGTCGTTGGCTGCTTTCCGGAAGAGGCGTTCCTGTTCGGCTCCGCTCGCCATCAGTGCCTGTTTGTAAAGGGCGGAGGCGTCTTTCTCTTTCTGGCTCAGTTCGGGGGCGTGACTGTCTGTCTCCACCTCCCTCTGGGTTGCGCTTTCATACTTATTTTCGTCTTCTTCTTCGTTTGCTTTATCCTGCGTTTTGGTTAGAGCCTCTTCTCCGTTTTTCGTCTCATCGTCCGCCTCGTCCGCAGCTTTTGCGTCCTTCTCTTTCTTTGCTTTCTCTTCGGAGTTACGGATGATCAGGGAGCTGATGGCAAAGACCATGAGCAGGAGGCTCACGCCGGCGGCGAAGAGGAGGGGGGCCATGCGGCGGAGCTGCTTGTCGTCCTCGCCCACGCTATCGAGCAGTTCGGTGTCGGAGCCGATCTCCGGCGGGCCGAGCCAGGTTTCGCCGAATTCGGTATGCTCGCCCGATGGTTTCAGCTTGGTTGATTTTGTGGGGTGGGCGGAGAAATATGCTTCAAGCGCGCCCAGCACTTCGCCCGGGGTCTGGAAGCGTTTAGTCGGATCTTTCGCCAGCATCTTGACGACAATGTTGGAGGCTTCCTTGCTGATTTCCTGATTATAATCGCGCGGGTCGGGGATGGGGCTCGACGCGTGCATGCCGAGAATTA
>JAFGWW010000503.1 GCA_016936955.1 Planctomycetota bacterium
ACGGCGCGCCGCCCGCCACACTCGAAGAATTTTACTCCCGCCTTGAAGGGCAGGTGGAGGCGATCCTTTCGCTGGAGCACATCAGCGGATATTGCTATACCCAACTCACCGATGTGGAGCAGGAGCAGAACGGGATCTACTATTATGACCGCTCCGAAAAATTAGGCATGTCCCGTATACACGCCGTCTTCAGCCGGGAGCCGGGGAGGGGAAGTGTAATGACGCATGAATAATGAAACGGCCCGAGGAATTTTCCCCGGGCCGCTTTTTATGCGATGTTGATTCTCGCCTTGCATTGATGCCGTTTATTTCTCTCCACTCTTCATCTCGTCATAGCAGATGGAGAGAGCCCTGACCACGTATGAGGTGACGAGGATGGGGTCGTTCTCGAGGAAGGTCTGGTTCTCGTTTACCCAGCTGCCGTCTTTTTTCTGGAGGCTTACGAGACGGGCTGCAAGTTCTTTTGGCCAGTCGTGTTTTACGCCGTCGGCGGTAGTGATGTAGCGCTCGCCGTATTTATGGAGCGCCTTTGCCATGATGCGGTAGTAATAGTAGAGGCCCATGCCTTTCTTGTTTACGTTCTCGTCGAGATTGTAGTTATTCTTTATCCAGTTGTAGGCGGACTTGACGCGCGGGTCGTCCTTGCTTACGTCGGTATAGAGGAAGGAGATTAGGCCTGCGTAACTCATGGTTCCGTAAGATGCGTTGCGCGGGTTGCCGTCGCGGTCGACTTCACCCTTCTTGACGCCTACGGGGGTGTAGATAAAACCGCCGTCATTCTCCGCCCACTCCTGGTCGTTGCTCTCGCTGCGGTTCTGGCAGCGGGCGATAAAGGTGCGCGCGTTTTCCCAAACCGGGTCGTCCTTTGGCACGCCCGCCGATTCGAGGGCGTCGAGGATGGTGCAGGTGTTGTTCAGGTCGGCGCGGGAGCCGTCGCCGTAACCGAAGCCGCCCTCGCTCAGGCTGCCGGCAGGTTGCTGGTCTTTCTTGAGGTAGGCGGTGGCTTTTTCAATATATGGCTTGTACTGCTCGTCCTTGATTTTGGTCAGGGTGACGAGTGATACTGAGGTGCTGTAGCTCTTGAAGCTCATGCCGGGAATCTCGGTGTTGATCGATCCGCTCTTCTTCTGCTCCGCCACGATGGCGTCGACCGCTTTACGCAGGAAGGGATCTTTCTTGACGGAATATCCGTCGGGGCTGGTGATGAATGCCTCGACCGCGAGAGAGGTAAAAGCCGGCTTGGGGGCGAGGCTGCCCGAAACAAAATTGCCGTCCTGCTCCTGATGGACGCGGAGGAACTCGAGGCCTTTGCGGATCGAGTCGAGGGTCGGGTCTCCCGAAAGCTTGATCTGTTCTGGCGGGGTGGATGGGGTGCTGTGGCTCGGCCATTCCTTATAAATATAAAGACCCAGAACCGCGCCGATGACGCCGAACACCGCTGCGATTACGAGCAGCCACTTGATTACTTTCCTGAGTTTTGATTTATTCTCCGCCAATGTGAAATCTCCCGGATATGGGTTCAATAAAAACAGCCTTTGCCTACATGTCATATTATATACAAGCGTTCATCGCGCGCAAATGGTTCAGAATAAATGCGTTAGTTGTGATGCTTGCCTCCGGTATTTCAACTCCCTGCTGTTGCCGTAAGTGAAGCCAAGGCGTGGTATTATGCAATAAAAAAAGGAAGACCCGCACGGGCGGGCCTTCCTTTGTGTTGTGGGTGGTTCTTGCGGCTAGCGGATGCTGGCGGTGGAGCTGGTTTCGCTTGCCGGGAGGACGAGTTCCTGTCCGGGGTGGATGATGTAATATCCGCGGCTGCTCTTCTTGAGGTTGTTGATGCGGGCCACATCTTCCCAGATGGTCTGGTCGCCGCGGTTGCCTGTCTTGCGCAGAAGGACGTCGGCGATGCCCTCGCCGCTCTGCACCTTGGTCTTGAGAGTATTATTGTTGGCGCGGGCCTGCTCGCCCCAGCGGGTGCTCTCGATGTTGGTGATGCCGTCGTTGCGCGGGGGAGATACGCGCAGGGAGCCTGCGTTGGCGGAGGAGATGCCAGCCGCTTCATTCGCGTCGCGTACATTACTGAGCGAGGGGACGCCGGAGGGGCTGCCGATGTTCTGGCGAACCATGGCAAGTTCGTTGGCTTTTTCCTCAATGGCTTTTTTGAGCTTCTCTTCCTCGGCGCGCCATATCTGCTGGTCGATCAGATAGTTCTGCTTGAGCTGATGGAACTCGTGCTTTACCGCGATAGTTTCCGCATTGCTCTTCTGCACATCGCCCTCGTAGGTCTTGAGCTGGGCTACGAGGTTGGCCTTCTCCGTCTCAAACTGGCTGCTGGCTGAGTTGCCGCTTATCATATGGAATACGGGGACGAGAACCATGAGGAAGCTCGCGGCGGCGGCGAGGGTGTAGCTGATGGCGACGCGCTTGCCGCTTGAGGAGAGGGCGGTTCTCAGTTCTTCCTGTTCCATGGAGCGTTCTTCCATGACCTGGAGCAGGTCTTCCTTGTCGCTCTTGAGGTTGGGGACGGTCTCGGTGGCGAGGATGTTGTACTCCCTCTGCACCTTCGCGAAATCGACCTTGATGACCGAAAGTTCGTTCGAGACTTCTTCGTATTTCTGCTCGATCTCGGAGATGCTCTCGCAGCTTTCGCTCGACATGTTGATCTGGTCGCGGAGACGGCTGATTTCTTCGGTCTGCATGGCGAGGGTGGAGTCGCGGTCCTCAATCATGGCCGCAAGCTGGTGGGCCTCGACTTCCTTGCACTTCAGCGCGTCCTCGACTTCGGCGAGCCAGTTGCGGAGCTGGGCGATTTCGCCTTCGATAATCTCGGCGCTCTCGTTATCGCGAACGATCGCGTTTTCGTTTGTGGTTACGGCCGAGAGGAACTCGTCGGCGCTCACGCTCGCTACCTCGGCGGCAGCCTCGTCCTCGTCGATAAGCTCGATCTGGGCAATTTCGCTGTCGGTCATGAACTCGCCGTTATTGGCGGGAATGGGCAGGACGTTGCCGTCCTTCGTGTGGTTGATCGCCTCGTACATGGGGATCATGTCGGAGGGGAAGCTGATAAGGCTCGACTGCTCGTCGCTGACCAGAACCTCGTCTTCGGTGAAGGCCATGATGTCCTCCGACTCTTCACTTTCTTCATCGTCAGCCACAGCGTAGGGGGCGTTGAGCAGAACCACGTTCTCCTCGTCCTCGATTGCTTCGGCAAGTTCCGGGTCTTCGCTCATCGCGTGCTGGAGAACCTCAAGGCTGCGGGCACCGGATTTGTGCTTCTCAAAAACATCGAAAAGGTCGAGCTGCGCCACGCTGTCCTCGAAAGAGACGAGGACGCTGCTCTTCTGGCTTGCCATCGGGACATTGTGCTCGGCTTCCGAAATCTCTTCCACGCTCGGCCAGTGTTCCCCGTGTCCGACCTCGAGTTCGTGGTTGATTGCTTCCATCTCTTCCTGGCGAAGGTCGATCAGCACGCGGGTGTGTCCCTCGTACTGTTCCATGCGGGCGTAGTGCTCGTCCGCCGAAATCCGTTCGACCTCGATCTCGGCCAGTACGCGCATGCCGGCGGCCAGTTTCTCTTCTTCTTCATGGCTCGCCTTGAGCCCTTCGCTGAGATTGTCCATGATATTATTGATTTCCTTGTATGCGTCCGCTTCGTTAAAGTCGGAAGCCGCGCTTACCGCTTCTTCCGCCTCTTGCCCTATGATTTCGTTATCCATGCTTTCCGTCTCCGTCTTTTCCTGTATCTGCGGAGCTTCCGGAAGTGTGTCTTCCTCGATTAGCTCGAAGGTGTCGGCCGGAAGAATCTCGCTTGCCCCTTCCTCTTCGATCATGACCTCTTCGTCGGTCTCGATCATGACGACCTCGCTCTGTTCCTCCGTGACCGGGGCTTCGGCTTCCGCCACGGGTGCGGCGGCGTCTTCCCGGTCGAGAATCTCCAGCATCTGGCTTCTGATCGGCTCAGCTCTGCCGTTTGCCAGGGCGCGAAGCCTGTCGGAGCTGTAACCTCTTTTTTTATAATCTTTTATAATATCTTCAGCCGTCCGCATGTTTGCCTCCATACGCTAAAAGATTCGAACCATGGTATTTTCTAAAATCCCGGTGTGTAATGAACTTACACGGGGGGATATATACTTTATATTGGTTTATCGGCTTATTATCGGGCGCTGCTTGAGCAAATCGGGGGAATGATTTCATTATTTTATGTCAAGCCGGAGGCGTGGCGGACGGGGGGCGGGCGTGGTTGGCAAAAAGCCTTGCGCAGCAAGAATCTCCCGCATCAATCTTGATTTTTGTTGATTTTTGACCCACCCTCGGCTAGCCTCATGTTCTTTGTCAAGGTTTCTGTCTGAAACCAGACCTAACATCAAGAATAAGCAGGTGTTGTAATGAGCAAGAGCAGTGCAGCAACGATTGCCGCAGTTGAGAAACGTAACCTTGCCCTTGGCAAGGGACTGGCGAAGGTTTGTGACGAACGCCGCGCCGCGGATATTATGGTTCTCGACGTGCGGAAAATTTGCGATTTCGCCGACGTTTTCCTGATCGCAACCGCTTCCAGCGGGCCCCAGATCAAGGGTATCGCCCGCGAGGTCGAGCGCTTCATGGCGGAGGAGAAGGTCTCCCTTTACGCCAGAAGCGGGGTGAGCGAGGGGAAGTGGGTCGTCCTCGATTACGGCGACATTGTTGTCCATATTTTCAACGAAGCGGAGCGCATCTTTTATCAGCTTGAGGATCTCTGGGCAGACGCCAAGGAACTTCGCTGGTAGAAGGATTCCCTGCTCTGGTGGATACTGGTGAATATTGATCGAAAGGTGAACTGATGGTTCGCGTAAAATTAATAGGCGCAGGCGGTTATGGTGGTATTGGCCTTATCGAGATGCTGCTCGGCCACCCCGAGGCGGAGATTGTTGGACTGGTAAATCCCCACGGCGCTGGCGGGAAGGTTTCCGAGATCTGGCCCTATCTCGAAGGCTATTGCGACATGCCTCTCATCGACCCCGAATCGGATGAGGCAAAGGGTATCGATTCGGATGTTACTTTTTGCGCGACGCCTGACGGCGTGGGGCAGTACTGGGGGCCGATCGAGGTTGCTGCCGGGCGTCGCTTTGTCGACTATTCCGGCGACTACCGCTTCAACTCCACCGAGCTTTATTCACAGTACGCCACCCGCATCAACAAGGACCCCGTCCACAAGGCGCCCGAGCTTCTCGGCGAGTGCGTTTACGGGCTTACCGAGTTTCACCGCGAAGAAATCGCCAAGGCGAAAATAGTTGGCAACCCCGGCTGTTTCGCCATGAGCTGCACCATCGGCCTCGCCCCGGCAATCAAGTACGGCCTTGTCGAGGAGGGGAGCGTTATCTGCGACTGCAAGACAGGCATCTCCGGCGCGGGCAAGAAGCCGAGCCCCGGCTTCCATTATCCCGAACGCTATGACACGGCGAATGCCTATCGTCTCACCGGCCACCAGCACGTGATGGAGATCGAGCACGAACTCTCCCTGATCGGCGGCAAGGATGTGAAGATAACCTTTACGCCGCAGGTGGTGCCCATGACGCGCGGCATCATGTCCTGCCTCTACGGCAAGCTGCCGGAAGGGGTTGGCCACGGGCGCGTTCTCGAGGCTTACAAAGAGATGTATGTCGGCGAGCGTTTCGTTATGGTCAAGGACTTTACCGAAGCGGCGAGCACGGGCGATGTCCGCGGCTCGAACCGGGTTCTCATCACCGTCGCCTGCGACGAGCGCACCGGTATTTTCAGGGTTATCAGCCATATCGATAACCTCGTGAAAGGACAGGCCGGAAGCGCGCTGCAGAATATGAACGTCATGTTCGGACTGCGGGAGGACATGGGGCTTGACAGGCCGGGCGCGCATCCGTAAACAGGTAAGAGGTTAGAGCGGGATTCATGCTCTTCGACTTTAATGGGAAGGAAGCCGAATGTCTGATGTTCCTGTAACCGATTGGGATATGATCTACCGTTGGGAGTGGTTCCGTCACGAAGACTGGCGCCATGATTTCCGCGACGCCAAACTCGGGCAGGGAGGCGGCACCTGCCGTGCTTTCACCGACCTTTCCAAGCTCATCGGCGCGGAGGTAGCTCTCGACTGCTCCTGCGGCCTGGGGCTCAAAACCATCTGCATGTCGGAGATGGGGCTCAACGTTTCCGGCTCCGACGGCTCTGGGTTCGCCGTCAAACACGCGGCCGAGCTGGCCAAGCTGGAGGGGACGAACATCTCCTTCTTCCAGTCCAAATGGGCCAACCTCCCCAAGAATATGCCCCACCATTTTGACGCGATCTTCTGCGACGCCCTCAGCTCGGTAACCACCTGGGACGAGCTCGGCGCTTCCCTTGTTGGTTTTTACCATTCCCTCAACCCCGGAGGCTTTCTCATGTTCATGGGCGCGGGCGACGAGTCCGACCCCGAGGAAGAGCACTGGAAACAGCACGAGGAATGGGACACCCAGCCCCGCGAATATGCCGACTGGTTTTACCGCGACGGCGGGGTGAGCTGCTCCAAGGTTGTGCAGAAGAGGAAGTCGGAAGATTATATCGACGAGCGTTATCTTTACGTGATCTGTGAAAACCAGATCACCCGGCTTGAGAGCACAACCTATCGCCGCCCGGCTTACTGGTCGTGGCAGCACTGGAAAGACCTCACCCAGATGGCCGGTTTCTGCCATCTCGAAACCCGCACCTATGAACGCTACGGTTACGACGGCGGCCCGATCAGGGTCAACGTAGCATGGAAAGAAAAGAACGGCGCCCCTCGCGTCGACCACGCCGCACGTAACGCGCCATACAGCGAGTAAAATCTTCCGGCACAAACAACAATGACAGGGGGAGCGAAATTATCGCTCCCCTTTTTGCATGGCGCCGCGTTTATCGACGGACGGAATATTGTAACGCGATCGCTTGCGATCAGATCGGAATCCTGTACGTAGTGATTGACGGAGGTGGCGGAATGTTTATCATGACTTCATGAATAAACCGGGTCTGCTCAACCGCCTTCGTCAGTGGGCAAAGTCATGCAAGTTTGAAATCAGGGCGTTGCTGCTTGCCATGCGTCATCCCGATACGCCATGGTATGCCAAGGCGTGGTTGAGTTGCGTCGCCGCATATGCCTTCAGCCCTATCGACCTTATTCCAGACTTCATTCCCGTGATCGGCTATCTGGATGATCTTGTACTGCTGCCTATTGGAATCTATATCGGGTTGCGCATGGTGCCGCCGGAGGTGATGGAGGAATGCAGGTCTGTGGCTCAACGCGCCGAAGACACTGACAAGAAAACTTCAATCCCCGGAGCGCTTGCCGTTATCTTTCTTTGGATACTCGCTCTGGCCTGCGCGGCTTGCTTTATCGTTCATGCCTATTATTGATCGCGGTCGACATCAGGTGTGAGAATCACTGATCTTATTCCGCAACACCCGGCTGCTTTGGCATTGAAAGCATTCTTCTGCATTCACTCCATAACAGAAGCAATGCGCAGAGGGCGGCGAGGGCGATCATGATTTTTTGCAGGTTGTAAACGCTGCTTCCGCTTTTGCCAGCGTAGATGGCGGGGAGATCTTTGGTCGCTTCCGTCAGCATGCGGTTGTCGCTCTCTGTTACGCCGGGGAGGGGGGGCGGCGGCGGGGCGATCCTGTCGGCGAGCTCGGCTATCATCACTGCGAATGCGGGGTTGAGCTTCCACTCCTCCGGCGCGGCCATGAGGCACGCCACCCGCTTCCCTTCCCATTCCCACTCTGCGGCGAAAGGAATCTCGCCACCGTCGGTAACCACTTCCGCGAGAACGCGCGCGCCCGGTGGGAGTAATGCTTCCCTCACTTCCGGCTGAGTCAGTCCGGCAATCGCAACTTCGGGAAGCGACTTGTCTTCGATCTTGAAGAGCCGCGCCTTTGAGGCTGGTTTCATGTCGATAATTCCGCAGCACGCTTCGCTCGGCTCGATAAGCAGTACTCCCCGGGTCGGCATCTTTGCGGGAACCGTATTCGTTACGGCGATCTCTGCGGTCGTGCTTTTATCCGCTCCTGCAACAAAGCCGCACATCTTTTCAAGGGCAAGGGCGACCTTGGGGTGCGCGGTTTTATCAATGTTCATCATTCTCGGGGCAAGGGGGACGACAGTGCGGTTGTCGTCCGGAAGGTCGTCGGCGGGGGAGAGGAATATCTCCGCTTCTTCCGCGCCTTGCGGAATGCTGATGGCGAATGATTTTGCTTCGTCCGCGCCGAAGTTCGTGATGCTTATTTTCTCTTCCTTCTTCGCTCCGCCCTTGAAGTTTATCTCAAGCTCCGCATTATGTTTGAGCCGGCCGTAGTTTCTGATTGCGACAAAGAGTTTGCCTTCCGAAATCTTTGCGGCGCTGATGGCTGTGTTTTCTGAGGGCGAGCCCACGATTATCTGCGTGAGCCTCGGGCTGCTCTCGTCTGTGGCGCGGTCGGTTATAAATACTACTGGAGTGTCGTCCTGCTGCGTGGCTTGAAGGAGAGAGCCGAGGCATGAGGATATGCTCCGTGTTCTCTGAACCGTGAAATCATTGTTCGCGCGCGGAAGCTTATCTGTCGGCAGTGCTGCTCCGTTATTCCCGGTGAGGTAAAGCTTCAGGGCGCTCCCTTTTTCTGTCTTCTCGATTTCGTCTATCCACTTTGCCGCTCCGTCGATGCGTCCGCTGCTTTTCATGCTCAGCGACGAATCGATCAGAACCGCGATCTCTCGCCCTTTTTCTTTCTCGATTTCGAGGGACGGGTTCATGATTGCCGCAGCGGCGAGCAGGGGGATGAGGAATGCCAGTATGGTTTCCATATCCACCGGGTTGCGCTTCGGCGCGGGGCGGGGGAGGGAGAGAAGCTTTCTCCACGGCGCGAGGCACGGGACGACTTTACGTCTGCGCCGTTTGGTCAGTAGTGCCAGCACCAGCGCCAGCGGCGCGGCGGCGAGCATGTAGGCAAGCTGGTGATCCTGGAAAGAAAGGTTCATGGCGTTCCTGTTGAAAACTCCATGGGCGGCCGCTATCTACCCGCTTTGAAACCAGCTGCCGAATGGCAGGCGTTGCGGATGCTCTCGGTCGTATCTTCGTTCATGCCTACGAAGGTCGAGCCGAGTCGGTATCTCTTCCCGGCCTCTTTGCAGTTGGCAACGCGGACGGCGAAATTGTATTCCGGGGGAAGGCCGATGCGGGTGGCAATCTCCGGCGATTCGATGAATAGGATCGCCCCCTTGTCGACGGGGAAGCTTGAATCGAGGCAGACGCCGGTGTGGCTGATGTCTACGATGGTGAACTGGCTCGAAGCCTCGAAGCCGAGATAGGTCTCGGCGTTGCTTGACGCTTTTTCAATCTGTTCGCGGTGGCGCTCAATCAGGCTGTTGAGGCGCAGGACGAGTTGGCCCAGATGAACCGGCTTGGTCACATAGTCTTTCACGCCCTGCTTGATGGCGGAGACTACATCTTCTTTCCTGCTCTTTGCCGACATCATCATTACTGGCGGCGGGTTGCCCCGCGCCTGAATGCGTTCGAGAACCTCCATCCCGTCGAGGCCGGGCATCATCCAGTCGAGAACCACGACCGCCACGTCTGGATGCTCCTCAAGAAGCTGGAGGCCGGATTTGCCGTCCGGGGCGAGGATTGCCTGGAAACCGAAACTGGGAAGCGCCCTCGCGAAGAGATCGCGGATCATGCTGTCGTCGTCGATGACAAGTAGCTTCCACATTTCAGACATATTTTATTCCGATGCCAGTCTGATCGCTTCGAGTACGGGGGCGGTGTCTTCCTGTTTTACGATCTCTGCCTTGCCGGGTTCGGTCACGATAACCAGACGCATGACGCTGCCCTGGGTTTTCTTGTCGCCATACATGCTGTCAAGGACGGCCGCGCTGTCGTAAGCCGGGGCCTTGAGCGGGAGGCCGAGTTTGCCGAGAACGGAGCAGAGCTTTTCCCGCACACAGGAAGAGGCCTTGCCCGTGATCTCGGCGAAGTGGCACGCCGCAAGCATTCCGGCCGCAACCCCGTCGCCGTGGCGCATGGAGAAT
>JAFGWW010000504.1 GCA_016936955.1 Planctomycetota bacterium
GAAGATGTCGAAGTCGAAAGGCAACGGCATCGACCCCATCGTCATGATTCAGGGCGGGACGCAGAAGCGTTTCAACAAGGACTTCACCTACGAGGGCTACGGCGCCGACGCCGTGCGTTACACCCTCTGCGCCCTCACCACCGAAGGGCAAGACATCAAACTCAGCCCCACGCGCTTCGAGATGGGACGCAACTTTATCAACAAGGTCTGGAACGCCTCGCGCTTCGTCTTCGTCAACCTTACCGAGATCGATCTTGGCGAAAGCGAGATAACCCAGGACGAACTGCGCTTCGAGGACAAGTGGATTCTCTCCCGCCTGAACGCCGTGGTTGAGGAGATGAACAAGGCGCTTGATAATTTCAAGTACAGCGATCTATCCAAAGCGATCTACGACTTTACCTGGCGCGATTACTGTGACTGGTATGTCGAGATTACCAAGACCCGCCTGCGCGACGGCGGGCGCGACGCCGTGGTTGCCGGCCGGGTTCTTGCCTACGTTCTTGACGGCATCCTCCGCCTGCTCCACCCGATCGCTCCGTTCTTCACCGAAGAGGTCTGGAAAAACCTTGCCTCTTTCGTTCCCGCGAGGGGGCTTGGTGCGAATCCGGAGAAGGCGCCGGAGTTCCTCATGCTCGCCGACTGGCCCGAGGTGGACGAGAAGGTGCGCAACGTCGAGGTCGAGACGACCATGAACCGCATTCAGGACGTCATCCGTGCCATCCGCAACGTGCGCGCCAAGTTCAATATCGGCCACAAGGCCGACGTGGACGCTTTCATCAGCGTGGTGGACGAGAATTACGCCGCCCAGCTTAACGAACAGGTCGACCTAATCCGTTCCCAGGCCGGGGCAGGGGAGATCACGATCGGCGTGGGCCTCGAAAAGCCGCATCAGGCCGCGGCCGAGGTTATGGAAGGGGCCCAGCTCTTCGTTCCCCTTTCCGGGCTCATGGACGTGGAAGTCGAGCGCACCCGCATCGCAAAGGAGCTTGAGAAAAAGGAGAAGGGCGTCAAAGGCATCCGCGGCAAGCTTCAGAACCAGCAGTTCATGGCCAAGGCGCCGCAGGACGTGGTCGAGCGCGAGCAGGAACGCCTCGAAGAGCTTACCCGCCAGATTCAGGAGCTGAAAGAACTTGAGACCAGCCTCGAAGACTAGGCGTCCGACGCCTGAGCTTGTATTTAAATAAAAAAGGCCGCCGGTTTTCCCGGCGGCCTTTTTTGCAGGTAGAGAAAGAATAGCGTTCCATGTCGGCCACAGCCGACTCGGTGGAAAGGGGCGGATGGTTAAACTGCCATTCTGTTCAGGCGCTGGCCGAGTGTTTGATGTGTTCCGTGTCCGGGTGGAAAAACTCTTTGTCCGTTCCCGGAAGGACGGTATAGCCTTTGGCCCGGAGGTGCTCCTCGATTACTTCCTTGTTCTCGGGGTTTACCAGAATATGCCGGTGGATCTCGCTGAATCCGCCCCCCAGCACGCCTCCCATGCCCAGAATCTCCCGCTCCAGTTCGGTGTCGAGAACCCTTACCTTTTTCGACGCGATTATCCATCTTTCTAGCTTCGGCATCTCATTCTCCTCCCCGTTTTACGGCCACCGCGCAGCCTGCCCGAACCGGCTCGGAGGACAGGGTGCACGGGCAATCAGCATGCCCGAAAAAGTAACTCCCAACCCCTTAAATATACCATTCAAATACGGCGCAATCCAAAAATGATTGGCGAATATTTGGCCATCCCCGCCCCCGGATTTACGCGATCCCCCCGAAAACCCGTAACATCCTCATTTGTATTAATTAAACTCGAATATTTGGCTTGACATTAGGCTTCTTGCCTGTATATTTATCGCTCTTGCATTTAATAACGCGCAAGAAAACACATACGAGCCCGCTTAGCTCAGTTGGTAGAGCAATTGACTCTTAATCAATAGGTCGATGGTTCGAGTCCATCAGCGGGTACCAGAATCTAAAGCCGCAAACTCCTGCAAAACAGGGATTTGCGGCTTTTCTTTGAGTTGAGAAGTTAATCCTTAAATTACCTAAATTTGCTCAATTTTAATGACTCATCCTAGCCGGTTCCTTTCCTGAAATTGAATTCTAAACATATAGCATATTCTGGATGCGGCAGGTTAAATCCGGCCTCGTTCCGACGCCATGCAGGCGGGCGCGGGTGGTGGAGGCTCTTTGTGCGCCGCGGTCTTTGACAACCGAGTGAAATAAAAAAAAGCTCCCCGGTGGCATCGACGTTTCTCCGATACCACCCATGTGGTGAGATTAAACCAGCCAGAAAAGGCCTTGCAAACGTCGGAAGTGGGTGTATGCTATTAGCAAGTGCTAAAAAAGGCGAATTTAATCCGCTTCCTGCTTTTTTGAGTACGGCTGGTGGGAGAAACAAATGATCAGGAATTCAAATCTCCAAAGGGGTATTGTCCGGGGTTTTACCTTGGTAGAGCTTCTGGTTGTGATAGCTATTATCACTATTCTGGCGGCTTTGCTGCTGCCGGCGCTGTCAAAGGCGATTGATTCGGCACGCACCGTGCACTGCCTGAATAATGAAAGCCAGATTCACATGGCGATGATGTTTTATGCGGAAGATCAGAACAACTATTTACCGAACATGGGATCTTGGGGTCCATCGACATATTTCACCAGCAACTGGTGGCAGGTGCATGTCTCAAAATATACCGACGTGCCGATATCCAACGGCTCGGGAGGCGTGGCGCGCACAATTTTCGAATGCCCCAATTACCGTCTTACAAGCACCTGGCCCGGAATCTGCTATGCGACCAATACCCGGCTTGCGATCCGCCAAGCCCCACCGTTTGCCGTCGATTTCGCCAAGCTTACCCGTATTCCAAAACCTTCCATGAATCCGCTGGTAGGTGACGCTGGCACTTCAGGCGGCCACTACGGCCTTGGCGACCAGACGATCTGGAGCAGCGGTAACTACTCCATCCGTCATGACCAGATGACGAACATCTGCATTCTCTTTGTAGACGGGCACAGCAGAACCCTTTCAAGGGGCCTGTTCCTTGACTCCAAGAAAACGCCCTTCACCGCATACCGTTACTGATATCCAGCCAGCTTTCATATAATGACAATGGGCGCCACCTGCATCAACGCAGGTGGCACCCATTGTCATTTGCTTGATTTCCTCTTGACGTTTGTAGATGGCATTGTAGAATAGCATTATGGTAACGTTAACGATAAAGAGCAAAATCGAATTACGCCTGCTCAATTCAGGCATTATCTGTCAAGACCTCTGGAAGGTGAGCTAATCAGGGAGATGAGATGACCTATCTCTATTGGTACACACGCATTACGTTTTGTCTTTTCTCTTTTGTTCTTTGTCTGGCCTCTTCGCTGGCAGCGCAGGAGATGACAACCGCGCAGGCGCAGGCAATGCGGAAGGATGCGGCCGAAGCGAAGGCGGCGATGGAGCGGGTGCTTAAATCCGCGCAATCCGATGGCGCCCGTGCCGACGCTGCGGCGGCTGTCAAGGCGCTCGACAAGATGATCAAGCAGTTTGACGCCTATCTTGCCAAACAGAAAGCCGAGGAAACCAAGGATGCTGATCCCTATGGGGGCGGCACAAAGTATCCTGCCGCGGCAAGTGTAGAGATCAAGAGTTTTGATGTGCCGGTCGGTGCCACGGAGGTGCATGTTCCGGTTACGTTGGACCACCCTACCCCCAATACGGTGATCGCCCATGTGCGCGTATATAATGGCAAGGGCGGGCGGGCCACGCCTGACGCGACCAAGCCTGTCATTTTTTATCCAGGTGATCCGTTGACGAAAACCGTTTCTTTCAAGGTTACCGGCATGAACGAGGGGAATAACCTGCGCGCTGTGCAGTCATCCGAGCCGGATGGCGGAAAACGCAAGGGCGGCGGAATCCTTATAACTGCAAAGCAGGACGCGGTCAACGAACCCATTGCCGGAGGGCGCGAGCCGTTTGCGTTCAAGCCGCTTGGCACGTTGGCCTTTTCCGTAACCGGCGAGACGATCAAGTTTGACGACAAAGGCGGCCCGAGCACCTTTTCCACAGGGATGTCCCATGGCCGCACGCAGGTCGGCAACGGCGAAACCGGTTATTATGGGACTGTTGACCTGAACGGATTCAAGCGCACGCCGGAAGGGCTGGTGCTAGACAGCCGCCGCCTCGACAAGCCGGTCAAGGTCGGTTCGCCCGCGACAGAGTATCCTTTCCTGGCAAGCATGCTCAGCGGTCACCGCACCACTGATGCGCAGTTCAAACACGGCAGCGTTGAGTGGGAAGTGAAAATGTCCAACCGCTCCGGATCATGGCCTGCGTTGTGGCTGGTGGCGAAGTCGGGATGGCCTCCGGAAATTGATGTGTACGAAGGCTTCGGCTATAACGGTTCGTGGAGATTCCCCTCCAGCCTCTCGACCAATATCCACGGTGGCAAAAACAACCAGCGCACCTTTACCCGTCCGGCCATGTACATGAAGATGAGCGATTTCGGCCTGTCCAGTACGCTCGACTCAGAATTTCACACCTTTGCCGTCACCATCGAGGCGGAGTGGATCACCATCTTTGTCGACGGCAAGGAGACCACACGATACGCCAACCCCTTTGACGGGCAGACTTGGTATCCCCTGACCAACGTCGCAGTCAAGGCCAAGGTCGACTCCCCTTATGATAAAGGCTCCGGGGCGATGACCCTCCGCTCCCTGAAGATCTGGCGCGTGGACTGATAATTAGGGCAGCCAATTCATCACAACACAATCATAAGCCGCAAGCCATGCAACAGGTCTTGCGGCTTTTTTTATTTCACTCGATTGTCAAAGACCACGGCGCACAAAGAGCCCCCACCACCCGCGCCCGCCTGCATGGCGCCACAAGGACGCCAAGGTTTAACCTGCCGGGCAACCGCCGAAGCGCACGCACATTCCCGTACGTAAC
>JAFGWW010000505.1 GCA_016936955.1 Planctomycetota bacterium
GGACAGTCGGCCACGATCTGGTCGAAGCGGTCAAGCTCCACCTCGTCGCGGACAAGGGTTATATGCTTGAGCTCCTCCTCGATCCCGCCGCGCCCGATGTGCTTGGACAAGATATTCTTCACCATATAGATGATGGCCGACTCGCGGTCGATGCGGTAACTTACATAGGTGAGGTACCACATAAGCACCCCGAAGAGAAAGGCGCCCGCCATGATAAGCGGCACCCAGCCCATCTGCAGAACCAGCAGGCAGTAAACCAGAACCGCCCCGATCTGGAAATACGGGAACAGGGGCGCGTGGAAAGATGGCCGGTACCCCTCGATCCTGCTCCCGCGCATGACCAGCACCGAGATATTCATCAGCACGAAAGAGATGAGCAGCATGGTCGACGCGGTCTTGACCAGATCGTTTATGGAGAGAAAAGTCATGGTGGCGACCATCAGGACCGCCGTAAGCAGGATAGCCACATGCGGGGTTCCGAATCGTTTGTTCATTCTGCTCAGAGACTCGGGCAGCAGACCATCACGGCTCATCGCCATGGGCGAGCGGGAGCTTGAGAGGATGCCCGCGTTGCCGGTCGTCGCGTAGGCAAGCAACGCCGCCACCCCGATAGCGTAAGACGCCGCCGCGCCGCCCGTCTTTCCCGCTCCAAGCGCGATCGGCGCAAGCGACCCCGCAAGCTCCGCCTTGTCTACAATGCCTACCGTAGCAAAAACTGCAAGCACGTACAGGATATTAACCACCACAAAGGCGATGAACATGCCGAGGGGGATATTGCGTTTTGGGTTCTCTATCTCCTCGCCCACGTCGACCACCTTGGTCAGGCCGCCGTAACTGACGAACACCATACCTGTAACAAGCAGGAATTGACGCCACCCGCCGGAGAGGAAATTCTCGAACCGGCCCACCTCAATCTTTGGAAGGGCAATGGCCACATAGTAAACCAGAATACCGATAAGGCCGACCACCAGGAATTTCTGCAGGTGCCCCGCCCCCTTGACGCTGACGGTATTGAGCGCGGCAAAGCATATGCACGAAGCCACCGCCACGCCCTTGATTATCCAACCGTTTTCAGCCTCATGGCCGAGGATGATAATGGCCAGAGTACCAATGCCGATGAAAGCAAAAGCGGCCTTGAGAGCGGTGGAGAGCCAGTTGCTGAATCCGGCAATGGTTCCGGCAAGAGAACCGAGGCTGCGCTCGACCGAGAAATAGCTTCCGCCCGATTTCGGCATCGCGGTTGCCAGTTCAGCCTGCGCACAGATAGCGGGAAGATAAAGGAGGGCGGCGAGGGCGTAAGCCAGAACAACCGACGGCCCCGTAAGGGCGAAAGCCAGTCCCGGCAGAACGAACAGCCCCGAACTCACCATTGCCCCGGCGGCAATGCTGAATACGTCCCACAATCCGAGTTCTTTTTTCAGTGCATCCATACTCATTCCTGGCCTGTGCCCCTGCATAATGTAGCTTACCGCATCAAACATGCTTATACAGGGCAAAATATTTCTGGTATTATATAATGGGAAATCACGGAAGAGGTCAAGAGTTTTAAAAGACCTCAACACTCAGGGGAACCTGGAACCGGTATATTCTGAAAACATTGGCAGAAAGGGATTGTAAGTTCAGAACACCTCGGTGTTCTCTTCCGCCTGCACCTTTGGCTTGGTCTTTTCCTGCGCGGGAGCTTGGGGCTCTTTCTTTTCTGGCTCGACTTTTGCTACCGGCTTTGCCTCAACCTCCGCTTCCCCCTTCGGGGCGGGTTCTGCTTTTTTCTCCGTCGATGAGGCAGGCGCCGCAATGGTTTTCTCAACCTTGAAAGGCGCTGCCTCTTCCTTCTGCTCCGCGTCTTGCGAATGGCTTTCCCGCGGCGAATCACCAATGGTCAGGGAATCAAAATAGTCCCAGAGCGATTTGCGCGGCGCATTGTAATCGCTACCGGCAGCAACCACAAAAATGGAGAAGACCACCATCCCGCCGACCAGAACCATTACCATCACATCAGATCGTCTCAAATCGATTCCCCATGGCGAAAAAATAAAACCCCGCAGAAGCGAGGTCTGATGTCGGATAAACTTATACCTACGCCGCTTCCGGAGTTCCAGCGCAGCATTCGTCAATCTCGTCCTCCAGCACCTCCCTTATCAGCCTGCGCCGACAAAGCCACGAGCCGAGGTCGCCAAGGTAAAACGAGAGCAGCGCGCCGACCACAAAGGCGCACCAGAAAATGTGGCTGTAGCGCATGACGCTGAGCTCGCCCACAAGATAAAAAGGAACGAGATTGAAGAGGCTCACCAGAAAGCCCATAATCCCCCCACGGTGCAAGGTATGGGTGCCGAGGGTAACCGAAGCGAGGGCGGGAACAATAATCAGGCTGAGCGCAACCGGCAACTCGCGGGTAAGGCTTGAGTTTTTCCATTCCATGAATGAGGCTGTAGTATTCTGCCCGAAACAGCTGAAAGCCTGGCTCTGGGCTTCGGTTCCGACCAGCCACACGGAGAAGCTGGAGAAAAAACCGAAAGAGACAAGAAGCACACACATCACAAGGAACCTGAAGACAGGCCCTTCCTGCTCACTTTTATGCAGAGTGATGCGTCCCACGTCAAATCTCCATTCACCGTCCGCAACATGCAGAATACCGCTAATTCCCCGGCATGTTAATAGTTATACTACCCCTTGGCTCGTAACATTGTCAATCATTTTTACTTTTTATGACCGATAAAAAATCAGCGCAACCCCAGCTTCTGCGCGAATTTGGCGTGATAAAATTATTAGCAAATTATTCTGCGGTTTATCCTTTAATTTGCCTTGACAGGGAGGGTTCTGAGTGTAGAATACGCGTCTCGAAAATTTAACCCATGGGGGATTAGCTCAGTTGGGAGAGCGCATCGCTGGCAGCGATGAGGTCATCGGTTCGAGCCCGTTATCCTCCACCACTAAACCTGACGAAACGGCGTAAGTAATTGCTAACCAGCAACTTACGCCGTTTCTTTTGACCCACCAAACCGGCTGTTTTTGCCGATCGTGTCAAATCGTGCCAAATTCGAAACCTTGGTCTTCTCTATCAGGTTCCCCATGGCCTGCTTTGACACCTCGTCATGAAGATGATAATAGTGGCGCACCATCTCAGAGTCCTTGTGGCCTACCCACGTCATAC
>JAFGWW010000506.1 GCA_016936955.1 Planctomycetota bacterium
GAAAGAGATTGTGGTGAAGATGGGCTCCCAGGGCGCGCTCTGGGTTACGGACGAGGGAAGCGAGTTTACTCCGTCCTTCAAGGTCGAGGCGGTCGACACCACCGCCGCCGGAGACGCTTTCACCGGAGCGCTGACCGTCGCGCTTGCCGGAGGCATGGAGCGACGCGCCGCAATCAGACAGGGCATGCTCGCCGGTGCGCTGGCCGTAACCAAATTCGGCGCCCAGCCCTCCCTCCCGAGCCGGGAAGAACTTGAACGCTTCGCTGCCGGGCAGGGCGTGTAAGATCGAACTGAATTTTCCGCATACCGCCGTCAGGGGAGAACGGCTTGGGTCTGATCTCTAAAACAAAAGCTGTGCTCTGCGTTATGCTCGGGAAATATCTCCTTCGCAAAACCGCATCATCCCCCATAGACTCTTCCGCCATAAAACAGACAAAAAGCATCGCCATCCTTGCGGGGCACTGGCTCGGCGACACCCTCTGGGCCGCGCAGACCATGCCACACTTGCGCAGCGCATTTCCCGACGCGAAAATCACCGTATTCACAAAGCCCCAATGCGCCGACCTCTGGAGCGGAGCCCTCGCGGTTGACGAGATCATCCCCACCGGCCTCATAACCAGCGACATGACGCGCGAAAATATTTCACTCGGCGCATTGAAAAATCTCGGCGCACAATATGCAAGCCACTTCGACATGACTCTCGACCTGATGGGCAACCGTTTCTCCGCTCTTTTCTCGCTCATGATCGGCGCAAAGTTCCGCTGCGGCTTCGGCGGGCAGGAACTTTCCGCTGCTTACAATATATATGTAAAAGATGGGGAGCGGAAAGGCAGGCACCTTTGCGAGCGCCCTTTCAGGGTGATTGAACCATTGATCGGCGAATATAAAGGCTCGCAAAAAATCATCCCCCCTGCCCCCATAAAAAGCGCGGGAGAAGCTTGCGGCGAATATGGATTCAGCGGCAGGCGCGTCGCCGTCATCGCCCCCGGCGCGGGGTGGCGCGCGAAAGAATGGGGCGATCACAACTTCGCGGCAACGGCGGCATTGCTCGCCGAATCAGGGATGGCTATCGCCATCACCGGGAGCCTTTCGGAAAAGGAGAGGTGCGCGAAAATCGCGGATAGCGTCAACGCAGAACATCCGGGTTCAGCTTTCATTGTATGCGAGAAAACACCCGTGAATATAATCTCAATACTTTCGGGCTGCGAGATATTCATCGGCAACGACTCCGGCCTCGGCCACATCTCCGCCGCATTCGGGCGCAGAACGGGGGTTATTTTCACCGACGCCACGAACCCCGAGATTTGCGGGCCTCTGGGCGATAAGGCGATAGTGTTCAGCAAAAATGCGGAGCCGCGCGAAGTTATTGAAAAGCTCACGGCCTGAGCGCAGAGCACGAGGTTTTCGGCAACACGACAAACGCGCTTTTTTAAACTGGACAGATGCGAACCGGTAACATACAGGTTTACAGGGCAGGATACCCATTAATTCAATAAAAGGGAGGGATTGAAAAATGCTGGATATGCAATCATGGTTTATACGCGAACACGTCGGCATGCTGAAACTTACCGACACCTACGATATTCTCGATCCGGACACGAACGAGCAGGTTGGTATCGCCAAGGAAAACCCGGGCGGGCTCATGACCGTCCTGCGACTCGCTGTCAACAAACAGATGCTGCCCACGCGGGTTGACATTTACGAAGGCGCCGTAGCCGAAGGGCGCCCCGCTTTCTCGATCAAACGCGGCTTCACCCTCCTCCGCAGCAAGATTGACATCCTCTCCCCCGAAGGGGAAGTCCTCGGCTGGTTCAAATCTAAGATGTTCAGCCTCGGGGGCGCTTTCCGCGTCTTCGACGCCCAGGGCAACGAGGTCGCCCTTGTTCAGGGGAACTGGAAGGGATGGGACTTCAAATTCCTCGACGGCAGCGGCAACGAACTCGGCTGCGTCACGAAAAAGTGGTCCGGCATCGGCAAGGAACTATTCACTAGCGCCGACAATTACATAATCTCCCTCAACACCGAACCGGACGAGGCAATGGCAACCCTGCTGCTCGCGGCCGGTCTGGCGATTGACGTAATCTACGGCGAAGGCGGCTGATTAAACGGCTCAATGACTGCTTCTTAGACCTTTTAAACAATGCGGGGAACACAGATGAATTCTTGTGCCTTGCATACCGACGTGAACGTCGGTGCCACCCGCCAAGAAGAAAGTGGAATGTTGCTCAAAGTAATAATTGATAGGATAAATATGCTTCAATATTCCATGATTGGTTTTCTATTATCAATAATTACGCTCTGGATTGTTTATTTATGGGCAATAAATCCTCGGCTTAAGGAACACGGCATCAACACTTTTACTGAATCTGCGCCATGGACGTGGAGAGTAAATGTCATAGGAAGCTTATTACTTTATAGGCGTCTATGCTCAAAGGAAAAAGCCAATGCTATTTGGTTTTATATTGCGGTTTTGTTGAGCGCCTCGGGGCTTTTATCACTATCATTAATGATTGCTGCAAGAGGCGCATAATATTTTGCTCAAATGCCACCGCACCGCGCCAGCGACCTCTAACAGAGCAAACTTACAGCAGTCCTCTACCACAATAGCAAAGCGAAACATCTAATATAATGATAAAGCCAGCCCCTTTGCGGAGGCTGGCTTTTTGTTTGAGGGCATTCACCGACGGTTTAGCGGTCGAGAGGGATGACCAGATAACGGTTCATGTTTTCCTGACGGAAGTAGAGGAGGACGTTTTTGCTGTCCTTGAGGGCTTTCTCCGCTTCCCTGAAGCTGGCCGCGTCCTTGATGAGCTTGTGGTTCATCTCGATCAGAACTGAACCGCGCGTAAGGCCTGCACGACCTGCCGGGCTGTCTTCCACCACATCGGTTACCACCACGCCACCCTCGACCTTTTCAAGACCGAGCTTCTCGCGCAGGTCGTCGGTAAGGGTCTGGACCTCGATGCCGAGGGTGCTGCTCTTGGCGACTTCGGGGTCGGAAGACTCGGCGCTGCCACCGGCGATTACCTTGGCGGGGTCTTCGGGCTGGGCCGCGATAACCACATCAAGCACCATTTTTTCACCGGCGCGGACAATCGTTATCTTCGCGGTCTCTCCCGGGGTCGTGGCTGCAACATTGGCCTGCAGTTCGCGGCTGTAAGAGACGGCCTTGCCGTTATAGGCAACAATCACGTCGCCATGCTTTAGGCCAGCCTTGCCTGCGGGGGTTTCAGGATAAACTTCCTGCACCAGAATACCCTTGTCCACGCCCTCGAACTGTCCGGCGAGGTCGGGGGTGAGGTCGCGGATGCCGATTCCGAGCCAGCCGCGGGTCACCTTGCCGTTTTCGATAAGCTGCTTGAGCACGTTCTTGGCCTGATTGATCGGCACGGCAAAACCTACGCCGTCGGAGCCACCGCCACCGGAGCGGATTGCGGTGTTGATGCCGACAACCTCACCGTCAAGGTTAACGAGTGGGCCGCCGGAGTTTCCGGGATTAATGCTGGCGTCGGTCTGGATGAAGTCCTGATACATCATCTTACCGAGGGCGCCAATACTGCGGTTCTTCGCCGAGACGATGCCGACGGTTACTGTGTGCATGAGATGGAAGGGGTTACCGATCGCGATGACGGTGTTACCCACGCGGAGCGTGTCCGAATCGCCAAGCTTGGCCACGGGGAGAGGTTTTTTGAAACCAATCAGCTTGATGACAGCAAGGTCGCTCTTGGGGTCGGCGCCGACAAGCTCGGCCTTGTACTTGGTCTCGTCAGAAAGCTGCACCTCGAGCAGGACATCATCACCTTCCACAACGTGGTTGTTGGTCAGGATGTGCCCTTCCTCGTCAACGATAATGCCGCTGCCCATACCGGGAATGCGACGCTCGATCTCACCACCGCCGTTCCCGTCCGGATCAAAGAAGCGGCGCATCAGTTCTTCGGGAATCATGTTCTTGCCGCCGCGCGGGAACATGGAGCCGGTCGAGAGCTTGACCTTCTTCTCGGCCAGAATGCCGACCACGGCCGGGTTGACCTGCTCGGCCACATCCGCCACGGCATTTGAGACAGCCTTGGCTATGGCGAGGGAATCGTTTTTCTCCGCTGCGCGCGATATATTTGCCATGGCAAAGACGGCGACAAGGGCCAGGCAGAATCCCCAACCAAATTTGCGGTTGTAAAGTTTGAACATTTTACTTCTCCTTGGTTGCATAAAGACCTGAAAGGACAATCCACTAAACCGATCTGTCCAGCTCGTTCCATAATTTAATGTCACTAAAATCTGCCCGCCCTTCACGGAGAAATCATTTTGCACACTTTTGAAGTTCATTCAAGCAAAGAAGCCTTGGAAACCATCCGGTTTAGGTTGTAATGTATAAAAAGAGGGGTGCAAAAGGGCACATTTTTCTAGGCATACACGCAAAACCAATAATAACAAACCATTATGGTATAAATTATCCGGAATTAGAGACTAAAGGAACCCCCATCTGCCGCCGATAATAGATGTGAACCCAAAAAGGGAATTTCCATCAATGATTAACGACAAACAGCGCAAGCAATACCTCAAAACCCAGATACAGACCGCCTCCAAGGAACAGCTTGTCCTGATGCTTTACAACGGTGTCATACGCTTCTGCAATCAGGGCAAGAAATTCATGGAAGAGAAGGACTGGGAACAGTCCCACGAAAACCTGATGCGGGCGCAGGCTATAATAATGGAGCTCCTTTACAATCTGGACAACGAAAAGGGCGGAGAGATCGCCCAGAACCTTACCCGCCTCTACACCTATACATTCCAGCGCACGATCGTGGCCAACATGCAGCACGACACCGCCCCCATAGACGAAGTTGTACGGATTATCAGTGGTATCCGCGACAGCTGGGCTGAGGCGATGAACAACGTGGAGCAGACTTCCCAGTCGACTCTTAGCGAAGCGGATTCCATAACCATCGATAACGGTAAGCAGGAAGAGGTTCAGGCCTCGGAAGACAGGCCAGACTCGGTCGACATGAGCGGTGCGCAGGAGCAGGTAATATATTCGAAACCGCAGATGACTTCGCCGAAGCCGTCGGTTCCGAGCAAACCCAAGATCTCACAGATGGCCGCAGCTTCGGCCTATATGAAACAACCACGCCTGAGCATGCAAGGCTAGACTGAACTTTACAGACAAATATAAACGGGCGGCCTTTCCTGGCTCGCCCGTTTTTTATTTGGGATTATTCTGCTTGATGCGAGAGGATCTAATTCCGGCTGATTTTGCGGAAAATCAGCGCGCCACAACCACGAGATCCGGGCTTCCCCCCGGAACGAAAGCGGTTCCGTCCAGTCCGCCGAACCATTCAAGGCTAGCAAAGCCACAGTCGCGCAGCATCGTCTCCATCTGCTTATGGGTAAGGTCAAGGAGAACGGAACGGCTGCTGCCGGAGTGGTTGCCCGAATCGTCGGCCCAGGTCACCTCGACATCTATCACCCTGCCTTTCGGGTCGGGGGTCATCCGTTTCAGCACGCTGACCTCGACTCCGTCGACTACGCCGCTCTTCTCGATTATTGTCGGGTTTGCGTGAGCCGGGCTTTCCGGATTTATGGCGTGGAGCAGAAACCGTCCATCCGGCGCAAGGCGTTCCTTTACGGCGGCGAAGGTTTTAACCACATCATCAAGGGAAGGAAGAAGGTTTATCGAATTGCCGATGCAGTAGACAAAATCGAAAACGCCCTCGGGCGGGGTACGCATATCACGCACCTGATAGCTGATGCCGGAGCTTCCGCACCGTGAAGAGGCGCGGGCGATCATCTTCTCCGAGAGATCGCAGGCAATAACTTTCGCACCCCAGCGGGCGAGATATTCCGCATGCGCCCCGGTTCCGCAGGCAAGATCAAGCACGGCCGCATCTTTGCCGGAGAGGGTTTTGAGAAACTCCCCCTCCCGCTTCAGCCTCTTCTCCGGATCGGAGAGAACATCGTAAGCGGCTGCGACAAGATCGAAAGGCATCAGCCGCCCACCTTGACCCAGCCCCGCTCTTTCTCGGATTTATAGAGGGCGAAAACAATGTCCGCCGCGTGACGGGCAGAAGCAGCCTCAACGAAAGGCTTACGCTCGGTCTTGATAGCCTCAACAAAATCGCAGATCTGGGCGAAATGGCCAAAGCCATAATGCCCCGCGCCGGCCTCGACAATCCTGTCCTGATGGCAGTGGTCAAAACGGGCCCTGAGCTTTTCCTCCTGCCCCTTGTCGGCAAATTCAAGTTTGAAGAGATTGTCGTTGCGAATTTCAATCCCGCCCTTGGAGCCGTGAACCTCAAGCGAGCACTCCCACTTTATGTTACTCGCGCAGGTTGCCTGAAGGACGCCGAGAGCGCCGGACTTGAACCGCAGGGCGGCCACGGCGGTATCCTCGACTTCAATAATATTCTGGTGGGTGAAGTTGGCATGGGTTCCGACCAGTTCATCCACCCCGCCCATGGCCCAGGAGATGGCGTCGATATAATGGATAGCCTGATTAATAAGAACCGCCCCGCCCTCCTCGGCCCAGGTTCCGCGCCAGTTGGCGGAATTGTAATACTCGTTGGTGCGCAGGCAGCGGACGATGACATCAGCCGTCAGGATCGTCCCGAAGGTGCCGTCCTCGATAAGCTCCTTGAGAAGCCTGACGGGAGGATCGAATCGGTGCTGGAAGACGCCGGAAAATATGAGGCCTGGATGTTTCCCGTGCTCCGCAAGCATGGCGTCCAGCTTGCTGCGGTCGCTGGAGAGGGCTTTCTCACAGAGAACATGCTTGCCCGCCTTGAGGCAGTCAATGCTTATGGGGGAATGGCTCGCGTGGTCGGTGCAGACAGAGACAGCGTCCAGGTCGGCGGCGGCCAGCATCTCACGGTAATCGGAGGTGACGTTAGGGACGCCGTATTTCTCGGCAAGGGCCTTGGCCTTGGGAAGGTCGATATCGCAGAGCCAGGTAAGCTTGGCACCGTCAATCTTCTCGTAACACTCGATATGGGTGGGCGCAATCACGCCACAACCGATAATTCCACAACGTACATTCTCAGCCATGATTAATTCTCGCAAGCAAATCCAGGTAGAAAAATTTTACAAAACACGGACATTTCCGGGAACAGGATAATAGAGCAATCAAAAGCCCGGCGGGGACAAACTGTCCCGGCCAGGCTCATGGAAAGGCATGTATAAGGGATGCAACCTTGATGAACGGGAATCAAATCCCATATCGGAGCAGTGCAAAACAGATTCTTCTTTTACTGATTGAGCCGCAAAACCGCACGGCACAGGTAAAAATAAACTGCTTTTATTCCCCGTCTACGTGGAGAATGCTGAACACGTCATACTTCTGAAGCTTATCCCGTCCGTGCAGAAAGTCAAGCTCGATCAGAAAACCAATTCCCGCAACCTCGGCCCCGGTCTTCTCCACAAGCTGAATTGTTCCGCCCACGGTACCGCCGGTGGCCAGAAGATCGTCGATAAGAAGAACCTTGTCCCCCGCCTTGAGGGCGTCCTCATGCATGCAGAGGGTGTCGGTGCCGTATTCGAGGTCGTAGGTCACTTCCGTGGTTTTGAAGGGAAGTTTTCCGGGCTTGCGCACCGGAACAAAGCCGATGCCGAGCTTATAGGCTACAGCCGCGCCGAAGATGAAGCCGCGCGCCTCCATACCCACAACCGCAGTCGCGCCCTTGGAGGCAAACTTGTCGGCCAACTCATCTACGGCCTGCTTGAACCCATCCCCGTTTGAAAGCAGGGTGGTAATATCCTTGAAGATGATGCCCTCTTTGGGAAAATTCGGAACATCCCTGATAAGGCCGGCAAGATCCATGAAATCTCCTCACATATTCAAATTAACGAACAGTCTTGATCTCTTTTACAAACACTACGGGGTGGAAATAGAATCTGGGGTCGCTCGCGTCCTCAGGTTCCACCGCCTCTTCCTTTTTCTTTCCGGCATCAGCAGTTGCTGCCGTCTTTTCAACCTGCGCTCCCTTCCCTTCCTCCAGCGGAGGAATGCGGTCAAGTTGTTTACCAAGGGCGTAGCCGTAGGTATCTGGCGCCTGATTAAGAAGATCTTTCCTGCTGGCGATAAAGTAAAGAACTCCGGAGATCTCAACCTTCTCCCCGCGCTCCTTTAGCGCATCCTTGATTGCAGACATGCCGACGCCCGGATCGAGCAGGAAGCCGTTGAGGTAGCCGTTCTCGGCGGGCAGTTTCGCGTAACGCACAAACGCAAGCCCGTCCGCGTCGAGAACCGGCCCGGCCTGTATCTTCCCGGGGGTATAGTCATACTCGTCAGGATAATTCGGGAAGGCATCGAAAAGCACACGGCGCATGAGCGATTCAGGATAATTCCCCTTAACCCCCATGGGCAGCCTTGCCGCTTCGGCGAACATTGTTGAAGAAGCGTCCCCCTTCCTGACCGCAGAGAGGTCTGGCTTCTCAAAAACTATTGCGCTCTTGTCGACGGTAATACGCACGTTCATGTTTACGCACCACGGATGGAACCATCCGCCGTCACGGACAAGGACACCGCTATCGTTGATTTTCTGGGGAATCACGCCTGCGTTGACCCGCCGAGTTGCAAGATCCTCGCCCCACCACGCACCGTTGAACACGGCCAGCAGAACGACAGTCACTATAATCAGAAAGACGGCAGCGGTGATAATCATTCCGAGGCGCATCTTCTTGCCGCTCTCGACGCGCTGCTCCGCCTTCTCCTCCCGGGTCATATAACGGGAGCCGTCGGCGCGGACGCCTTTTTCGCGGCTCGCGTCCTTGATGGCATTGGAGATGGACATCTTTCGGCCAAGTTTGATATTATATCCGCACGCGGCGCAGGTGACGGCATTTTCCTTGATCGCTTTCCCGCATCCGGGGCAGGTCGAGGCGGTCACCAGTTTTTTCGGGGGGAGTTCTTTTTTCAGATTTGGAATTTCAGAGGTCGGGGTGCCGCTTACCGGACGGCGCGGAGCCTGCATCTTGACGGTAGACCTTCTGGCCTGAGCCGGTGCGGCCGGGCTCGGTTGCGGAGCTGGTCTGGCAGGCGCCCCAGCGGAAGCACCGCCGGCAGGCACAACGATTACGCCTTTGCATTCCGGGCAGCGGATCTTCTTGCCCGCCATCTCGTCTTTGAGATTATACTGCTTTCCGCATCCGGGGCAGTTAGTCTGGATTGCCAATTATTAATCCTTCTTCTGTCGTATAACAAACAAGGATATCGCGGCACGCCTGTAAAAAGAGCGGACGCCGGGCGGCCAATGCTCAGAAATCAGTCATTCCCCAAACCGCCACACCCGCAAAAATATACATTACATCCGGTTTTGTGGCAAGACAATAGATGCAAAGAGATTGAAAAACATCGCGCGCCTCCATAGTCTCTTGACGGCACGCATATATCATGGTAGATATTAAATGTAAGCTGCATTTTCGGGCAGATGCGGCGAAAGACATATTTATTTCACGGCGGTGCATTTTTGCGGGAGATTACTCCCGCAGGTGCAATATCCGTTGACCGAAGTAACGGGTTTTTAAAGCCAACTGATTGAGCAAACCAGAGAGCGGCGGCAATGAGGCCCAATGCCCTGCATTGATCATCCGGAGAGGCCATGGCCGAAAGAATTCTCATAGTCGAAGACTCTCGACCCATTCGGGAAGTCACAACCGAATTCCTGCGGGACGAGGGGTACGAGGTTGACGCCGCCGCGACCGGCACCGAAGGCATTGAACTACTTGAGAAGAACGAGTACGACCTGATCCTGACCGATCTGCGCCTTCCGGGGGCGGACGGTTTTGCAATCGTCGAGGCGGGTAACGCCAGCCAGCCCCTTACCCCGAAAATCATCATGACCGCCTACTCCGAAGTCGAGGACGCCCTGCGCGCCCTGCGCCTTGGCGCTTACGACTTTCTTCAGAAGCCGATCAGGAACATGTGGGAGCTCACCGCCCTCGCCGAGCGCGCCATAACCCACAAGCGGCTTCTGCTCGAACGGGACAACCACCAGAAAGAAATCGAAAAGCTAAACGCCTCCCTTGAGGAGGAGGTAAAGCGCAGAACCGAAGAACTCGTAAGGGCCAACCGCGAACTGCGCACCCTCGACGAGATGAAGAACAATCTGCTGGCGAATGTCTCCCACGAACTGCGCACACCCCTCGTCAGCGTCAGGGGCTACACCGAACTGTTTTTCAGCGGCAGGCTCTGCCCCATTCCAGATGACTGCCTGAAATATCTTGAAACCAGTCTGCGCAACGTGGACAAGCTGCTCTCCCTTATCGACAGCCTCGTGGGTTACGCAGAGCTTGCGCGGGAAGGGGTCGCCCTCTCCCTCGAGGTCGTCGACCTCTGCGACTCGATGGGCAGGATCGCCGACAGCTTCAAGCGGGTAGCGCAGGAAGCCAAGGTTGAACTGATCCTCAACCTGCCCGAAGACCGCGTTCTGGTAAATGCCGACCGTTCAAGGCTGGAGGAGGCGGTCAAGTGCATTGTGGACAACGCAATAAAGTTCACCCCCGAAAACGGTGAAGCCTCCATTAACGTCGACATGGTCGGGAAGAAACTCGCGAAGATAAACATACGCGACACTGGCGACGGAATCCCCGGGGAAGAGCAGGCGCGTATTTTCGAACGCTTCTACCAGATAGATGGCAGCCCTACCCGCGCCCACGGCGGAACCGGCATGGGCCTTGCCATCGCCCGCGACAACCTCCGCCTCATCGGCTGCGAGCTGCGGGTGAGTTCGGAGCCGAGTAAAGGCAGCAACTTCTATTTCACCATCCCCAGCATCCAGAACGGGAGCGAAAGCTGAGTCCCGCGCAAAGCAACCATAAAAAAAGTCCGGCCCTCGCCGGACTTTTTTCGTAAGGCAACAATCAATCAAGCCCTATTTTTTAACCGACAACCCCAGGCTCCGTATAAGTTCCCGATCGGTTTCGGGGGTGATCCCGGCCGTGGTCAGATAGTCACCGGTCATGAGCGCATTGGCCCCTGCGCGAAACATGTTTCTCTGCCTGTCAGCAAGTACGAGCGGCCGCCCGCCGCAGACGCGGATGGTGGCTTCAGGCAGAAGCAGACGGTAGATCGCAATTACTCGCAACCCTTCCTCCGCCGCGAGTGGAGCATTCTCGCCCAGCGGGGTTCCCTTGACGGGATTGAGGAAATTGACGGGAACGCTCTTCACCCCGAGTTCGCGCAGGGATAAGGCAAGGTCGACCCGGTCGGCCCACGACTCGCCCATACCGAAAAGCCCACCGCTGCATACCTCAAGCCCGGCCGCCTGCGCTGCCTTTACGGTTTCATAACGCTCGTCCCAGGTGTGGGTCGTGCAGATTTCAGTATAGAAGGCGCGGGAGGTTTCGAGATTATGATGAAAGCGCTTGAGCCCTTTTGCCTTCAGCTCGCTGAACTGTTCGGCGTCGAGCTTGCCCAGCGACGCGCAGGGCTCCATCCCCGTTTCGCCTTTCATCCGCGCGACCGCCTTGCCGATTTCGGAAAGCTCCGCTGCGTTCACGGTGGGGCCGCTGGTCACGATACCGAAAGTTTCGGCGCCGGAATCTTTCATGACCAACCCCGACTCGACCATCTTGTCGGCGTCCACAAGTTTGTAGATCTCCGCGTCGGTTTTGTTGTGGGCGCTCTGGGCGCAGAAGCGGCAATTTTCCCGGCACGCGCCGGAGCGGGCGTTAAGGATTACGCAGAGGCTTATCTCTTTTCCGCAGAATTTCTCGCGCACCTCGTCGGCCGCATCCATCAATTCATCAAGCGGTATATTTTCATCGCAAAGCTGCTCGGCCTGCTCCCGCGTGCATCCTTTTCCCGCAAGGGCAAGCTCTTTCGCATCAGCAAGCAACCGGCAAAAATCCTTGTTCATCCAGATCCTTCTTACTCTATGCCGCACGCGCCGGCCAGTTCCAGATAATAAGCCTCAAGACGCTTCACCTGCGCCTCAATGCTGAAATTCTGAACCGCAGCCAGCCCGGCCTCTTTGAGTTCCTCACCACGTTTATCGTCAAGCGCCTCTGCAATTCCTCCGGCAAGCAGGCTTGCCTCCGGGCGCTCAACCTCAATATAATCCCGCCCCTTTACGCACGCTTCCGCCGCCATGCCGACCGGGGTGCTGACCAGCGGAACACCCGCCGCCATCGCCTCCATCTGCACATTGGCAATACCTTCGGAGCTGCTCGCGAGCACGGAGACATCTATGGCCGAATAGAAAACGGGAAGGTCGTTCCTGAATCCGGCAAAGACAACCCTCTCAGCGAGGCCAAGCTCCCGCGCAAGGTTCTCCAGCATCTCCCGCTCCCGGCCGTCACCCACCACAAGCAGGGTAGCTCCCGCAAGCTCCGGCTGGGCGAAAGCCTTGATGATCTGGTCGACGTTCTTGATCTCGTGCAGCCTGCCGACCACGCCAACAACCTTCCCTGCCCCGGCAAGGCCAAGCTTTTCCCGCGATTCCGCCCTGTCGGGCAAAGCGGAAAAGCCGTCAAGCTCAAGGCCATTATAGACAACGCGGAATTTTTCAAGCGGCAGGCCCGAGCGCACCGACTCGTGCTCCGCCACCCCTCTGGTAACGCACATGACGGAACTGGAAAAACGCCCGAGCAGGTTATCTATCAGATAATGCTTGCGGTTTTTCCCAAGCCCCATGTCGCGTTCGGAAGCGATCCTGACCCGCACCCCGGCAAGCATGGCGGCGATTCGGCCGCTGGTGTTGGCCCTGCGCATATGGCAGTGGACAATATCAACCTCGCGCTCTTTCATAAGCCCCGCGAGTTTCCAGAGGCTGAAAGGATTGTAGCGGGATTTCATATAGCTCAGCGTAACCGGGATTCCAACGCCTTCCATCTCGGGGGCGAGGTCGCCGAGTTCGCGGATGCAGACGACGGAGACGTCGAATTGCTCCGGGTTGAGCCTTGGCAGCACGCGGACCAGATTGCGTTCCACCCCGCCCACCGGCAGGGCCCCGATCACGTGCATCACATTAAGCTTTCGCATTATTTTTCCTGTCGATAAGCTCATTATAAAATTCAAGCACATCGTCGGTCATGCGCTGGCAGGTATAGTATTGCGCCTCTTTACGCGCCGCCTGCGACATCTTTTCCGCCAGCCCTTCCGTACCGAGAATTTTGCATACCGCCCCCGCGAAGGCCCGCGGATTTTCCGGAGGCACCACAAAACCGGTCTCACCCTCGACGATGATTTCGGGAATACTCCCCACCGAGGTGGCAACCATTGGCAGCCCCATATGCATATTCTCAACCGTCGTCCGGCTCCACCCCTCCGAGCCGACGCTGGTGACAAGTCCCATGCTGCTCATCTTCAGAAGGATGGAAATATTATCGAGCCTGCCAAGCCAGCGGATATGGGGCTTGACCTTGAAATGATCGATAGCTTCTTCGATCTTCGCCCTGTAGTTGCTCTGCCGGGGATAGGCGAAAATCATGACCGCATCGGGAAATTCCTTGAGGATCAGAGGCAGCGCCTCCACGGCATGCACCTGCCCCTTGACCTTCGCCAGCCGCGCCAGCATGGTCAGGACCGGGGCGTTTTCCGGAATATGCAAACGCCTGCGCATAGCCTGAGCGTCATCCTCGTTTGCGGTGTTGAGCCGCTCGGGGCGCACCCCGCCCTTGATAACCCTCACGGGGCCGCTATAGAAATGAAGGCTTTTCAAAACCTCTTTCTCAACCGCGCGGGAAACGCAGATCACGCCATCGGTGTGGTTCTCGTAAAGCCGGCGGTTTGCGTAATGGTCCTTGATGGGCATGACTACGTGCCGGGTGCGCACAAGGGTAATCTTCCGCTTATATCCCCACAGCGCCATAAGCGCGAGCCAGTGGTCCTTGCCCCGGTGGGCGTGGATGACATCCACCTCCAACTCGTCGAGAGCCTTGCGGATAAGCCTCATATCACGGTAATCGGAGATGGGGCGGAACTTGCTGTTCATCCGCGCGTTGATATGGTTGATGTTGCGGTGCGTCAGTTCCTCGGCAAGGGGATGCCGGTCACGCACCACGACCGCGGCCCTGTGCCCTTTCTCGATCTGGCACTGCGCAAGGTCGGCGACTCTGGCCGCCTCGCCCACATACTGGCGCGCGCTGTTGAGATGAAGAATGCTGAGTTTTTTCATCACCCCTCCAGAGCCTGTCGGTAAACGCCTTCGGTGGCCTTGGCCACTGCGGACATGGTGTATAAAGAATCGACCCGCTCCTTCGCCGCGGCAACCCGCCCCGCAACCACCCCTGCCTCAGCCGGGCGGATGGTCTCGATAATAGCTTTCGCCAGAGCCGAAGGGTCGTCGGGATTTACAATAATGCCGCACTTGCCGCCGGCAAGAATCTCGCTCGTGCCCCCCACGTCGGTCCCCACCACCGGCACCCCCAGCTTCATGGCTTCCTTGAGAACCGTGCTCGAAGCATCGCATGCCGTAGCCGCAAGCAGGGCTACCGAGAAAGAGGAGGTAAGACGGGCGATATCCTCGCGGAATAACGTGTAGTGGACGCACTCGTCCAGGCCGAGCTCCTTGCGGATATCGAGCTGGCGGTGGTACTCGCCACCGGTTCCCACCAGAATAGCGTGGCAATCGGGAACCGCCGCGCGTATCTCGGCAAAAGCGTGGAGCAACACCTCCTGCCCCTTGTCCCGCA
>JAFGWW010000063.1 GCA_016936955.1 Planctomycetota bacterium
ACGCATCTCGAAACCGCGGGCAAAACGGGCCATGCGGTGCCCCACGTTACCCAAGCCGATAAGGCCGATGGTCTTGCCCATCAACTCAGTCCCGGTAAAGCGGTGGCGGTCCCAGCCGCCCTGCTTCATCGCATCATTGGCGGGGGTTAGCTTGCGGGTCGCGGCGAGGAGGAGGCCCATGGCCAGCTCGGCTGCGGAATTGGTGTTCTTGCCGGGCGTGTTCATGACCAGCAAGCCCTTTTCGGTCGCGTAATCCACGTCAATGTTAGCAACGCCCACGGCGGCGCGGGCAATCACCTTCAGGTTCTTTGCCCGGTCGATCAGCTCCTTGCCCACCGGCGTTTCAGAACGGGTGATGATGCAATGGTAAGGCTCGATAATCTCCAGAATCTCGCTCATGGGGAGGTCGGGTCTGTAATCGATCTCGAGGTCAGGCTCCTGCTTCAGCTTGCTGATCGCCACTTCGTGCAGGTTTCCCGTAATCAGTACTTTATATTTCTCATTCATATCACCACTCTCTCGCTGCAAATCCCTCATATCCCACATTAGCTGTCGCGTAAGCCTATCATCTTAACTGCTTTGGATTAAAGCGCAAGAGGCTTTAATTTTTGTATAAAACATAAAACTTCGCGGGGTTTATAAACAAACATTTTTATGTAAATATATTTTATCAACATGCAAATATATGTTTGCTTTTTTGGGGGCATGTGATAGCCTATTCATGTAGACACACTGATATTGTGTTTACAGTTTACGAGAGCCGACTTCAAAGATTATGGCTGTAAGGAGAGGAAAATGCCACTCGGTTTTTTTAAAAAGCTTCTGGGGGGAGAGAAGAAGGAAAAAGTCGGGCACGCGATCATTGTCGACGAAGATCCGGCCATGCGCGAACTTCTTGAACTACGCCTTGGAGAGCTTAATTACAGCGTTACGAAAACCGAGAATCCCGGCCAGGCAATCACGGCTATCGCCAAGTGCGCGGAGGTCTCCATCTTTGTGATCGACGTCAGCAAGCAACTCGACGAGAGCGTAACCCTTGCCCGCGCCATCCGCGAGAGGGGCGACACGAAACAGACGCCCATAATTTTCGTAAGCGGTAATTTCGCCCAGAGCGACATGGACAAGATTTCCAAGGGCATCTATAACAGCGCCTCCGTGGTCAAACCCTTCTCGGCCAAGAAATTTCAGGAGGTAATTGGCGGGCTCAAGAAAGCGACCAGCAACAGGCGCAAAAAGACCAGCGGCCGCATGCCCAGCGTGAAGGGCTCGTACTCGGAATAACCCTGCCGGAATAACCCTGCCGGAATAACAAAAGCAATGCAAAAAGGGGAGAGCGCGAAAGCGCCTCCCCTTATTTTTGAGCCCCGCAACATTCGCTAACTAAAACAGGATGACCTTCAGTTTTTCGCCGTAGGCTTTCATCATTTCCAGCCGCGCTTTTTCGGTCAGGCGCTGCTTCGAGAGAATATTGAAATAGGCTATCAGGTTGCGCAGGAAGAGATAGTTAGCCGGAGAGTAATCGGCGAACTGGGAGAAGAAGCCGTGGAAATTGGCGTCGAGCTCCGACCAGGTTTCAAAGGGGAAATCGAAGCCCTGGGTGGAAAGGTAACGCCGGTACATGGCAAGGCGCATCAGGTTGTTCTCGCCCGCGCATTTCTTCGCTGCCTCGCGAACAGCGTCGTTACTTACGCAAACCGCCATGTTGAGATAACAGTCGATCTCAATCGGATCGAAATGATTGGCTGCCGCAAAATCCTTCTTGCTCAAGGGCACATCTGGCATTGACTGTTCAAGCAGCCACCCGCTCAAGGCGGTTCCGCGCATAACGACCTGGGCCAACCGCGATTTGGAGAGCAGGTTTTCGTGATCGAGAATCACGCGCACAACCTGAGCCAGATCCGCCTGATGCCGCGGCGGGACAAGCTTGTCCGGCAAAAGATCGCTGGCCGAAAATTCGTCCAGCCTATCTGACATCACCAGGAGAGTCGATATCTGGGGGTGGCATTTTGCCTTCTCCCGTGGGGTCATACTTGTCTTTACACCGGTAACGGATCCAATGTCTTTCAGCAGGCAAGCTGCAGCCAGAACTGTGATGCGCTTGACCTCCTCCTCATCCCGCCGGGTCCTGTCGGTTTCGATCGCGTCAACATAGAGAGTGCACAGGCAATCGGCAATCGCACGGACAAGCATTGAATAGAATTTCTTGGGCTCGCGGTTCGCCGAAAGGTTCGGAAGGTTTTCGCTTATCTTCTTCTCCAGGCTTGAGTCGCCGATATTCTGCAGCATCCCCTCAACCTCTTTTGCTTTCTGAATCAGCATGGATTTGAAGGTGAAGGTCTGTGGCGAAGGCAGCCTTACCTCTTCTTTTATAACATCCCGCAGAAGAATAAAAATACTGCGGCGGGAAGACCGCTCGAGGATGACGTCGCTGGACATTTTCCTGTCGCTAATGGAGATCACAAGATCGGCGCCGTGGCTTTTCATAAGACTCTGAAGAACCGCCTCGGTAAGGAGCGTATTGACTTTTATGCTCTCAGCCTTGCTTCCCTCCACATGGAGCAAGGCTTCGCCAAGATACAATTCGGCACCTTCCCGCACCATTTCGATCGCTGTGGCAATAGGCTGATTACTGATCGGCATGCCCCCTCCTTATCCGGCCCTGATTTTTGCGGAGATTCCGTGTCCTGCCGACCCCAAGTTACAACACATCAGCAAATATTGAAAACAAAAAAAGGGAACCGGATTGCTCCGGCTCCCTTCGATATTATTTCCGTACTGGTATCGCCTGATTTCCGTGAGGCAATCCTCAGCTGCAGGAGCAGCCGCAGCTGCAGCAGCCGCCAGCGTCCCAGGCGTGACCGGCCGAACCGAGAACTTCGCGGTTCTTGTGCATGTAGAGCACCTTGAGCGCATCGCGGGCGGGGCCGAGGTATTTGCGCGGGTCGAATTCTGCGGGCTTCTCCGCAAAGACCTTGCGGATAGCGGCGGTCATGGCCAGACGGCCGTCGGAGTCGATGTTGATCTTGCAGACCGCGCTCTTGGCGGCTTCGCGGAGCTGGTCTTCGCCGATACCGATGGCGTCGGCGAGCTTGCCGCCGTTCTCATTGATGATCTTGACGAGGTCCTGCGGAACCGAGCTGGAACCGTGGAGGACGATCGGGAAACCGGGGATGCGCTTCTCGATCTCGGCGAGGATGTCGAGGCGGATCTTCGGATCCTGACCGGGCTTGAACTTGAAGGCGCCGTGGCTGGTGCCGATGGAGATGGCGAGGGAGTCAACGCCGGTCTTGCCCACAAAGTCTTCGACTTCGTCAGGCTGGGTGTATACGTGGGCGTCGGCGGAGACTTCGTCCTCGATACCGGCCAGAACGCCGAGTTCGCCTTCGACGGTGACGTCATACTTATGGGCGTATTCCACGACCTTCTTGGTGAGTTCCACATTCTCGTCATAGGAGTGGTGGGAAGCGTCGATCATGACCGAGCTGAAGCCCATGTCGATGCAGTCCTTGCAGAGTTCGAAGGTGTCGCCGTGGTCAAGGTGGAGAACGATGGGGATGTTCTTGCCCTTGTTGAGCTCCTTGGCGTACTCTACCGCGCCCTGGGCCATGTAGCGCAGGAGGGTCTGGTTGGCATACTTGCGGGCGCCGGAGGAGACCTGGAGAATGACCGGGCTCTCGCTTTCGGTACAGGCCTGGATAATGGCCTGAAGCTGTTCCATGTTGTTGAAGTTGTAGGCGGGGATTGCGTAACCACCATCGACGGCCTTCTTGAACAGTTCGCGACTGTTCACGAGGCCAAGCTCTTTGTAACTTACGGCCATGCTGATACTCCTTTCATGAGTCTTTATAAAGAACCATAACACAACGGTATAAACACTGCATAAGGCCTGTTAAGCAATTCACAAGCCAGTGAGGGAGTGTAGCGGCATCTTGGTTTTACCACAAGCATTTTTTCTTCGCCAAGGCGATTGGAAGGTCATTTTGGGCGGTTTTCGGTATCACAAGCCCCTTTTATCCCGCTTCAGGCCTGTATTTTCGAAGCACCCGGAATTGCGGCTCTATCATTCGGGGCGCTTCACATGACGAAAAGTTTCCGGTAAATCCACGACAAACGGGGCGTTTTCCTTAATACATGCGGGGAAATATCTTAACGCTGTCGCCCTCACACCCCGCGCTCTAAAGCCTTTTTTTATTGACACAACAGCAGGTTCGCGTAGTGTCAGTAGGGATGTATTATATTTACTATACATATATACCTATAGGTTGAAGTGTTTCTACATATAACGAAAGAGGTGATAATTATGCATGCAACAGGTTACACAAGCAGGCTCACTGCCGTGGTCTTTTACATTGCCCTCATGGCGGCCTCCTGCGCCTTTGCCGCGGAAAAGGGATATTTCGAGAACTACACCCTGACCAAGCCATACAGCAAAAGCTACTCGAAATACCTCGCAGGCGGCTCGAAAGGCCCGATGAGCAAGTTCTATGCCATGTGCGAGCAGGTGACAAGCCTCGGCAAGCGCCCCCACGCGGAGATAAAGGACCTCCTGGACTACAACGTTGAAAAACAGAGCACCATACTATATATCCCCGACAATTATACAGACGACGAGACATGGGGGCTTCTGGTTCTCATCGACGACATTGAAGCCGATGCCATAAGCGAAGAGATCAAGGAAGCGTGCAGCAAGAACAAGGTCATCTGCGCCTGGCCCAAGAAAACGGCCGACCTTTACTCCGATCTCTGGAGAATGGCCATAACCCTGGACACCATTGAAACCGTAAAATCGAATTACAAGATAGACGAAAAGAAAGTTGTGCTTTGCGGCAACAGGAACGGCGGCGGAATCGCCATCATCACCATGATGGCCCACCGGAAAGACTTTAACGGCGTCATTGTAACAAACGGCGGCATCCTGCTGAAAAATTCCGTTTATAACAGGTACAACCTTTTCAAGAAAATGAAACGAAAAGGCTACGATGTTAATGAATTGAGACCGTGGCCTGCGCAGCTCGGCTGGGTAAAAGGCAGCGATTATAAAAAACTCGCGAGCGAGAAGAAGAGCATCGTATTTTACTGCTCCGCAGTGCCAGACAAGGAATACTTCGTGCGCTCCGCCCACCAGTGGGCAAACACGGGCGCACCGTTCATGGTTATCGACGACCCGAAAGGGGCGGGACAGATAAGCGGGGAATGGCTGGACAAGTCGTTGCGTTTCATCAACGACGACGAGCTTATCGATTTCGCGAAGAACATGCCCGACACCAGCGGCTATGACGGCGTAGCCTTCGACCTCAAGAAAAACAACAGCCGCAAGAAAGAAATCAAACACGAGGAAGAAGCCAAGGAAGAAAAGAAAGACGAGAAAAAGGAAGAGAAGAAATAAAAATCCGGATTTTCGGGCAAACGAAAAAGGAGCGCTCGCGGGCGCTCCTTTTTTATATAAATATTTCACAAACATCGTTATCTCTTCCCGAACTTCTGCATCAGTATCCACCACGCAAGCGCGGTGGCGATGCAGCAGACTCCGGTAAGCATGCAATCGTCCCGGTAATATTCGGTGAGGGAGATTGCGGTCAGCTTCAGGGTTCCGGGGCGGCGCAGCATTATATAATGATAGGTTATCTCGTCGGCCCATATCGTCATGGCCAGGCCGGCAAGAAAGACCAGCCACGGCAATACGGCCAAAACGCTTTTTGCGTGCTTCTTCTTTGACAAAAGGCTGCTACTCCTTGAAGGTGGCCTTGTTTTCGTTCCACCATTTCTTCCAGAGCAGGCCGTCATTGCCGAATTTCTGCTTCGTGCGCGTTTCAAGAATGCCTGCAACCTGCGAGACCGTGTCGGCGGGCAGGTTGCCGTAATTGGCCAGAATAATCAAGGAATCGATGCTCGCCTTGCCGCCCTGCATGGAGATAGCCTCCACCATATGGGCGCGAACAGCGGGCTCTTTCTCGCCCACAATGTGCTTGACCAGCATCATGATATCCTGATACTCCCCCCGTGCGACAAGAAGGTCGGCCGCGTCCTGACGGATCACCGGATTCCTGGAACCGAGGGCCGCAGTAATAAGCGCCACCGGGTCGACCGAAGCGGGAAGGGTTGCCGTCTTCCATAGTGCGTAGCGCGCCACATCCTCCGAGAGGCCGGAGAGGGAACTGGCCAGCTCGGCCAGATTATCCGGCTTGGGATTCGAGAGCAGCGGGTCCACCAGCGAACGGGCTTTCTCCGACCCCTCCCCGGCGACGACCTTTTTCCTCTCCGCCAGCATGAGGTTGGATTTCTTGAGTTCTTCCTCGCGGGCGGCGGCCTCCTTCGCCTCGCTTTCCGCCTTAGCCTTCAGATCCTTGGCCTCCTCGGGGGTGACCCACGCGTTGCCGTAACGGACAAAACCGAGGGGGCGGATGAGCTTGGCCAGTTCGGAGTCGGACGGGTTCAGGGCGGAGGATTTCTTGAGAAGCTCTATCGCCTTCTCCTTGTCCCGCGGGAAATAACGGATGCTGAGTTTTCCAAGGTCAAGCCATATCGATGCCTTGAGGTTGGCTATCTTATCCGCCGCGACTTCGGCCTTGGGATCGGAGAGGGCCTGTACGGCCGCAGTGTTCTGCCTCAGCATGCGACGGAGGTTTTCGATATACCATACAACCTCGCCGTCGGTTATGTTCGCGCCGTACTTGTCGATAAGCTTGCGGTAACGGCCAACCCTCGCGGCCAGCTTTTCTTTTGCCTCATCCTCAAGGCCGGCGCTCTCGAGCTCCACAACCTTCCGCATGCACTTTTCGATATTCTTTACGTAAGACTCGTAATCCTTCTCGGTGGAGATGGTTTTTCCACGGTTGAGCCACCACGCCATGGAGAGATAATCTTCCGGCGTCCCGGCCGACTTCTCAAGCTTGGCCCACCTTTCCTTGAAGAGCTCCGCGTCGCTTGCAAGCTTGACCACGCCGTCGATTTTGAAAACCGGCGCGGCATCGTCGCCGGAAAGGCTTCCGCCAAGCCAGATATTCGAGCCCGGATCGACGCCGATGTCGCCCCCAGCGGCCGGTTCAAACCTGATACCATCAAACTCCGCCCCGTCAAGGAGCACAACCCCACCGGCAACAGTCCTCAGCTTCGCGTTGAAACATACGCGCGTGCCGGGCTTCGCCTTGCGCAGGCTCGCCCCTTCGATAAAGAGGTATGGTTTGGTCTTGTAATAATAATGTATCTCGGTCTCGCCCTTCGCGTTTTTAATCTCGAGGAGCCGGAGCTCCTCCGCCGCCAGCAGCCGGGAGGGCGCGACCAAGACAAGAAGAAGCGCGGAGAGAAGAACCGCAAACCTGATTTTCATCATGCCACCTTTCATGGTTTATTTGGAGGGGATGCTGAGCATCAGCAACCGGCCTTCCCTGTCGATGAACAATACATCCTTGGCCTTGTCGCCGTTGAAGTCGCCCACGGCGGTCGGGCCCAGGGGCGGAACCACCAGCTCGCCGCTTCTGGCCTGCGCCAGCGGCAAACCTTTCCCGTCCGCCTTCCGCAGACGGAAGAATACCTTGTCGTGGAAGAAGAGGGCAAGATCCTTGAAACCGTTCCCGTCGATGTCGGCCATACCAAGGGCGATGACCGGCCCAGTTCCGGCGGTTTCGATACTGGCGTCCAGATTATTCTGCCCTTTCTTCTGGCCCGGTAGAATGTGTACGATAGATTCGCGGGAACCGACAACCACCGCTACGTCCTCAAGCGAATCCTCCACCTCGCCCGCGAAGTCTCCGGCGATTGCCGTCTGATTCACGCCGGTGCCGATGTTGAGCGAAGACCACTCCTTCTCCGACTTCAGGCTTATGGTAAAGAGGTTGGGCTGGTTTACGCCGAGGCGCAGCAGTACGAGCTCCGACCACGTATCGTCTTCGGTCTCGCGGTAAAGGTTTGCCATCAGGAGCTGCTTCCACGGCACATCCTTTGGCGCCGGGGTTTTTCTGAAGAGTCCGAGCTTGACCCCGCCAACCGCGTCGAAGACGTGGACCATGTTGATTGACGGCATATAGACGGCGGCGCCCTCCGGCCCCTCACCGTCGGGATTGCCGAAAGCGGCGAGGGTGGGTCTGGCGGGAAGGCTGATCTCGTCGGGGAAGCGCACGAGGCTGCCGCCCTCGAAGCCGACGAAAAAGATCTTGCTGTTCCAGTAATCGACAATAAGGGCACGGCGCGAGCCTTCACCGTAATTGCCGATGCCCATGCCGATGGCGCGGCCGTTGAACTTGAGGCGCGAGGCTTCACGCAGAACGCCTTCGTGGGAGATATAAAGCACAAGCTCGCTCTGCCAGTAATCGCCGTGGGAGACAAGGATGTCATCCACGCCGTCGCCGGAGAGGTCACCCGTGGCAAGGCACACCGCCTCGCCGGGGAAGACTGGCGCTTTGGGCCCCAGCGGGACAACAGACGCTGGCGGGCGCACCGTAACCTCGCACGGCTGCTCGGGCGCAGTGCCGCCCTCGACCGAAGCGGTGAAGGTTATGGTGAGAGGGGCGCCCACGTCGGAGACGTCCGGCTTCCACAGCAGGGTTCCGGTTTTCGGATCGAAGGCGTAGGCGTTCTTAACCTTGCGCGAGAATTTCACGCCATATGTTACCTCGTCCTTCTCGGCACCGCTCGCGTTGAGGGTATGGATATATTCAACCCCGGCCACGAGCTTGCCCAGAGGCTGGGAGTCGATCAGAATCTGCCGCACCTTGACGGGCGTCTGCTCCTGAGTCCCTTTCTCGACAGTCCCCGGCTTGGTGCCAATATTGCCGAAGCCTCCAGCATGCCCGCCATCGGGAGCCCCGCCGGGTTTGTGCTTGGGCTTGTCTGCTATCATCGAGGGCGGAAGGGGCAACCATGGGGGGGCCGCTTCCCTTATGCTCTCGTAAGTGAAGGGGCTTTTATAATAAAGGAGAGCCCCCACGCCGCCCACAAGGAGGACGAAGAGGAGCATCATGATAATCAGCGGCATCAGCAGCCCGGACTTCTTTGTCTGACGTGCCTTTGCCTCAAGCATCTTACGCTTGCGTTCCTGCTGCTGCATCAGCTGCGCGGCCTGATCATCGGCCGTGGCCAGCGACGCCGCACCGCCCATGGAGCTCTCGATTTTGGCGCGGCACTCGGGGCAGAGCTGCTGGCCACTATACTCCTTGAGATCCTGCACGGGAACCTTCGCTCCGCAGGAGCTGCAGAGAGACTTGTCGCGGGCGTCCATGTCGGCGAGGATCTCGTTGATGCGCTGTTTGAGCTGGGGGTTCTGCGTAATCTCGTGGCACTCGAGAAAAGTCTCGCGGGCGTCGCGGTTTTTACCCAGTTCCTGCTGGCAGCGACCCATGAAGAAGTAAGCCTCGTCGCTCTGCTCATGGTCGATGATATTCTTCAGGATTGCGAGGGCTTTGCTGAACTCTCCCTGCTGCCCGAAACATCTGGCGATAAGGATCTTCGCATCCGTAAGGTCGGGGTGAAGGCCAACGAACTCCTGCGCCATGGAGAGGGCAGAGACAGAATCCCCCTGCGAGAGGATCATGCGGATGCGGTCGAGCTGGTTGTCTATTTTTTCCTGCTCGTCCTCCTCCGGGGTTTCTTCAACATGCTGAACCGAGAACGCCGGAGCGGCAGGCTCAGGGGCTGGCGGCTCGACGGGAGCCGGCGCTTCAACCGGCGCGGCTTCTGGCTCAACCTGCACGTCCGCCTCCTGCTCCGCGTCCTGGCTTTCCGCGTCGGGGTTCACGATATCCAGCTGCCCGATATCCTGATACTCCTCCGGCGGCTCCTCCAGCGCGGCAGCCCACACGGGCTGGCGGTCGATCTTGAGTTTGCCGTCATCTTCCTCTTCCTGCTGAGGATGGCTTGCACGAACAGTTTCGATCCACTCGCGGATCTTGTCCGAGTTCTCGGCGTCGGGAGCGAGGGCGAGGAACTTGCCGTAAGTATACGCCGCCTCAACATCCTTGCCGAGGGTACGCTGGATAAAGCCCAGGACGTAAAAATTATCCGCATCGTTCGGGTTGAGGCCGACAGCCTCTTTCATGGAAACAAGGGCCTCTTCGTTAAGCCCCGCCTTGGCCTGTGCCCGGCCGCGGCCGGAGAGGGCCTCGACGCAATTGTAATTTATCTCAAGAGCCTGATTGAAAAGCTCGATTGCGGTGTTGTATTCGCCCTGATCGAAAGCGTCCTCGGCGCGGAGAATAAGCTGGCCTATCTCGCTGTCCGGCGGAGGGGGAGGAGGAGCGACAACCGGCTCACTCTGCTCCATGACCATGAGATTGGGCTTAGGCTTCTCGGCC
>JAFGWW010000064.1 GCA_016936955.1 Planctomycetota bacterium
AAGAAGGTCGACAAGGGCGTCCTCGAGTTCAGGCATGTTGCGCTTGTGCTTGGCGCTTACGGTCAGGACGTCGCCAAAGCCGAGTTCGTGAAAGCTCGGGGGCATATCCTCAAGCTCTGCCGTATCCGCTTTGTTGGCAACGAGAAGAACCGGTTTTTCATAACGGCGCAGACGCCTTGCGATCTCCTTGTCCGCAGGGGTTACGCCGTCGCGGACATCGACGAGGAAGAGGAGGGCAGAGGCTTGCGCGATTGCGAACTCGATCTGCTTCTCAACGTCGACTTCAAGGTGCTGCTTGTCTACGATGCCAATGCCGCCGGTGTCGATCAGGTCGAAGTGCTTGACCTTGCCGCTGTCGGAATGCTCGAGAACCATGGGGTAGAGAATGCGGTCTCGCGTGACGCCCGCGGTCGGGGCTTCAATGGAAATGCGACTCCCTACGAGCCTGTTGAAGAGGGTGCTCTTGCCCACATTCGGGCGACCGACAATTGCTACTGACGCATATGACATTTCTATTACTCGCTTAGCCTTTTCATATTTGGTAATGATATACCGAGGTTCTCGTATTTCAAATAAATATGGCGATTAGTTGCCGCCCTTTGCAATTCTGGTCAGGCGCTTCTGTTCGCTCTCGGACAGGATGCGCTTGCGCATGCGGATATTCTCCGGCGTAATCTCCAGCAGTTCATCGTCCTCAATATACTCAAGGGCCGCCTCGAGGGAGAAGTCGCGCGGGGGGGCGATTTCAAGGTTGCGGTCGCTGCCTGCGGAACGAACGTTTGTGAGTTTCTTTCCTTTGCATACATTGACGCGCAGGTCGTCGGAGCGGTTGTTCTCGCCCACGATCATTCCTTCATAAACCTTTGTCTGTGGGGGAATGAAAAACTCTCCGCGCAGCTGGAGGCTGTCGATGGCGTAGGCGGTGGCCTGACCCTGTGAGCTTGAAATCATGACTCCGTTGGCGCGGTGGGGAATATCACCCTTGAATGGTTCGTAGCCGTCGAGGACGTGGTGCATTACCGCTTCGCCTTTGGTGGCTGTGAGCATCCGTCCGCGCAAGCCGATAAGGCCGCGGCTGGGGATGTGCAGTTCCATGTGAAGGCGCTCGCCGCGGGTTTCCATCTTCCGCAAGTTACCTTTGCGCGCGCCGATGAGTTCCATAACCTTGCCGCTCAGCGACTCGGGAACGTCGATGGTGAGAAGTTCGATCGGCTCGCACTTTTCGCCGTCGATTTCTTTGAAAATAACGTGGGGACGGCCGACGCTGAACTCAAAGCCTTCGCGTCGCATGTTCTCAATAAGGATACCGAGGTGGAGCAGGCCGCGGCCAGAGACATGGAAACATTCAGGGCGTTCGTCCACGCGCAGGGCGACGTTGCTTCGCAGTTCCTTGATGAGGCGGTCGCGGAGGTGGCGGCTGGTGACGAACTTCCCTTCCTGTCCCATGAAGGGGGATGTGGTTGCCCTGAACTCCATGGTAAGGGTCGGTTCGTCGATAGCGACAGCCGGAATAGGATCGGGGTTCTCCGGATCGCAGACAGTATCGTAAATCTCTACATCTGGGATGCCGGTGATGCAGACGATCTCGCCAGCCTCAACGGTTTGTACCTGTTCGCGACCAAGGCCGGAGAAGATTTCGAGTTTCTCCACCTTGCCGTTTATCTGTTTGCCGTCGCGTTTAATCAGCGCTACGGATGAGCGTTCGGAAACCTTTCCGCGATAAACGCGGCCGATGAGAATTCTTCCCACATATTCGCTGTAGTCGATGGAGGCCACCTGAATCTGGAGTGAGCTCTCGAGATCGACTTTGGGCGCGGGGATATGTTTGATAATTGTGTCGAAGAGAGGGCGGCAGCCGGCGGATTCGTCCTCAAGCTCATACTTGGTTATGCCTTCGCGTCCGGAGGCGTAGATGTGTGGGAAGTCGAGCTGCCCGTGAGTTGCGTCAAGTTCGACAAAGAGATCAAAGACCTCGTCGAGAACTTCATGAGAGCGTTCGTTGGGGCGGTCAATTTTATTGATAACGACAATAGGTTTAAGCCCGGCTTTGAGCGCCTTCTGGAGAACGAAGCGCGTCTGCGGCATGGGTCCTTCGAAAGCGTCGACGAGAAGCAGAACGCCGTCCGCCATGTTGAGAACTCGCTCCACCTCACCGCCGAAGTCGGCGTGTCCGGGGGTGTCGATGATGTTGATCTTGACCCCTTCGTAAACGATCGACGCATTTTTGGAGAAGATGGTGATGCCGCGTTCGCGCTCGATGTCGTTGGAGTCCATGACGCAATCTTCCATGACCTGATTGTCGCGGAATACGTTAGACTGGCGCAGAAGGGCATCGACCAGAGTCGTTTTACCGTGGTCGACGTGGGCGATAATCGCAATGTTACGAAGGTTCGTCTGTTCTTTCATCGGTGCTTTCATTTCAATCAATAATAAAAAAGGCTCGCCTGGCGGACGAGCCGGAAGAGCATATATAACCGATAGGTATGGGCTTTTCAACTTAATTTGTATTAGGAATTTGATATATCGATGAGCTTTGAGAGCTTTTCCTCGGCCTTTCCGGAGTCGATAACATCGGCCGCCATCTCGACGCCGGCCATGTGGTCTTCGGCCTTGCCGGCAACATAGACCGCCGCGCCGGCGTTGAGTAGAACCACGTCCCGGGCCGGTCCGGAAGCTCCGCGAAGCACATCCAGAACCATCTTCGCGCTTTCTTCCGAGCTGTTAACCCGTATGGCGTCCAGACTTGCCGTTTTCAAGCCGAACTCGTCGGGAGCGATTACGTATTCATTGACGTCGCCGTTTTTAAGCTCCGCCACGGTAGTCTCGTCGGAAATGGTGATCTCGTCAAGCCCGTCGTGGCCGTGGACGACCATGACGTGCTCGCTCCCCAGGTCGCGCAGAACCATGGCCAGCGTCGGGGCCAGATGGGAGGCGTAGACGCCAAGAAGCTGGCGCGGGGCTCCGGCTGGGTTTGTGAGGGGGCCGAGAATATTGAAAATGGTGCGGATGCCGATCTCGCGGCGCGGGCCGATGGCATACTTCATGGCTCCGTGCATTAGCGGGGCGAACATGAAGCCTATCCCGGCTTCGGCAATGCATTTCTCCACTGTCTTGACGTCGGCCTCGATATTTACGCCGAGGGTTTTGAGAACGTCGGCAGAGCCGGAGGTTGAACTGACAGAGCGGTTGCCGTGCTTGGCGACGATAACGCCAGCAGCGGCGGCGACGATGGAGGAGGCAGTCGAAATATTGAAGGTATGCTGCGAATCGCCGCCTGTTCCCACAATGTCGACCGTTTCGCGGGGAGCATTTATCTTGGTTGCCTTTTCGCGCATCACTTCTGCACAGCCGACAATTTCCTCCACGCTCTCTGTCTTATGCCTGAGGGAGGTGATGAAGCATGCAATCTGGGCGTCGGTGCATTCGCCCGACATGATCTCGTTCATTACCGTGTAAGCCTCCTCACGGGTGAGGTCTTCGTTCTCGGCAACTTTCTTGATTGCTTCGCGGATCACTCCTCGTCTCCTTTATCGTTGTCGGGGCTGCTGTTCTTGCCATCGTCTTTCTTGATGAATTCCACAGGGTTTATCGCAAGGTCCTCTTTGAGTGAGTCGGAGAGGTCAGCCTCTGCCGGCGGTGTCATGGGGGTTATGTCCCCGCTGATCCATTGCCTGATGTAAAAATAAACTGCGATCATGATTACAATGAGGATTATCCCGGCGATTCCCGCAATAATCAGGCCTACAATAGAGGCGATAATATATAAAATCCATGAGAGGATTCCTCCTCCCCCTTGCGATTCTCCTGCATCGGAATTGAAGCTGACAGAGAACTCCATGCGTTCACCCTTGTCCTGCAAAGCGACAAGCATTCTTGAATTATCTTTCATAAATGACGATAAGCTTTCATCCCGCCCCGGAAGCGGAAGGGATTGCATTATGCTTTTGGGCCTGTATTTCCTGTAGCGCACGGGATCGGCGAAAACGAGGGCGGCTGCATTACGGTCGGCCGACCTGATAAAAGCCGATTCGGACAAGGTCTTGCTCTTGCGGAAACCATCGGTGACAAAGTCGTGGATCTCCGGCGAATCAGTGATGCACAGCCAACGCCCAATCGCAAATACGTAAGGCGTGCCCGGAACATGTTCGCGCTTGTCCTTATCCTGATTGCGCACGATCTGGGGCAGGGCTTTGTCCTGTTTTTCAGCGTAGCCGGATGCGAGTTCTTCCGCCAGATTACGGCGCGGCTGTTCGAGAAAAATTATACCCGAGGCGTCGGTTGTGCCGGAGGCGGAGTCGCCGATCTCAATCAGGGTGAACGCCGCGCGCGAGGTTGTCTTGATCGCTTCGGCAAAGGGCGTATCGTCAAGCTCGCCAGTCCAGTGTTTTACGCCGGATTCGAGGCGGTCACGCAACGCGTAAAGGGCGTCTGCCTTTTTCTCTTCACGCCAGAGCGGAATATCAAGGCCGAGTTTATCGAGCTGGTTCAGGTCGGAGGTTTCGGCATAAAGAACCGTGTCCAGAGGGAGAACCTTGAGCGGGTCGTCGCCCCAGTCGTGGCTGAAGAGGCCGGGTCCCCCGATTATGGCAAGAATCACGATCAGAACGATGATGGCGCAGCCGATACCACCGGGGCCGGATTTATCCGGATTATTGTGTCTGAAAGGTGACGCGGGGCGCTCATCCGACGGACTCTGCTTGTCCTGCATATCCTCATTCATGGATATATCTCCCGACAAAAGTATTTTAACTTATGCCTGAAGGATACCGATTCGCGAGGGCTTGGGCAAGGGAAAAGAACTTCACGCGCCGCGAAGGTTTTTGAGCGCGATTGTTACGTCTGGCTGGCGCATGAGATGCTCGCCAACAAGGACGGCGCAGATATTGTTCTCAGATAGCTTGAGGAGTTGTTCGTGAGATGAAATGCCGCTTTCGGCGACGAGAGGAACTTCTGCCGTTATCTTCTCGCGGAGACGGAAGACGGTTTCTATGTCGACGACAAAGGTGTCGAGGTCGCGGTTGTTTACGCCAAGGAGAGTTGCACCAACCTCCATGGCTTTTTCCATGTCGGCTTCGTCGTGGATTTCCATGAGGACGCCCATGCCGAAGCCTTTGGCCATACGGTAGAGGCGCGAGAGGTCTTCACTCTCCAGCATTCTGGCAATAAGCAGAATAGCGTCAGCTCCGGCGGCGCAGGCCTCAAGAACCTGAGCGGGATCGATGATGAAATCCTTGCGAAGGACGGGCAGGGTGGATGCCCCACGTACGGTCTGGATGTATTCAAGCTTGCCCTGGAAAAATTCGCGGTCAGTAAGGCATGATATTGCCGCCGCGCCGCCCTTGTTGTATGCGCTTGCGATACGCTCTGGATTGAAGTCCTCCCGAATAAGCCCTTTGGAGGGGGATGCCTTTTTGACTTCCGCGATAACGTTCGGAACCGTTCCCGGGCGGGTTACATTTTTCTCGAAAGGGCGCACTGGGTCGGACTGCAGGCGCGCTGCGGCGGAAAGCTCCAACTCCCTTATGGAGGTCTCTTTGAGAAGTGCTTCGATTTCGGCCAGCTTGGTGGCGCGTATTTTTTCAAGTATGTTGGGTAGAGGGCGATCCATCTCGTTATCTTTTCCTTCCGGTCCAGTTGAGAATCATGTGGCGCAGGGAGAGGTCCTCTGCGTTGTTGAACGTGATCTGGCGCTCGTTTATCTCGATAAGTCCCGCCATGCCAAAGGTCATGAATATCCGATTGAATTCCGAAGAAGGAATCTCAACCCGTATCATGACATCGCGAAGTGTCAGGGTCTGTCCCATATGCTCCCGGTAGAACTCAAGGAACCTGCGATGATTGCTGTTGGCGGTCAGCTTTTCAAAAACATTCTGGCCCGCACTGGCATCGGGAACTTTCTCGACAAGCATCTTCTCGTATCGGTCGTTCATCTCGTTAAGGCGACGGGCGAGTAACCTGGCAAGTTTAAGACCCAGGGAAGGGGAGTGGGCGAAAAAGTCCGCCACCCGTTCTTCCGGAACTTTTATAAGTTTGCAGTCGGTTCTCGCTACGGCGGTCGCGGTTCTATTTGTTCCCAGAAGAGTGCTCATCTCTCCTATGTAACTGTCCGGCTCGGCAAGGACTGCGATGGTTCTGTCGTTTTTCCTTATCTCAACCTCGCCGCCAAGGAGAATGTAGAAATCCCGCGACTTGTCACCTTCTGCAAAAATGATCTGGCCTTTTGCGAAGGTCACTTCGAGAGATCTCAGAATATCTCTGGCGTTTTTCGCCATCCCATCCGCCTTTAAATTGTCTCCAACCTTACTTTGCCGTCCAGGTAGTCTCGCCGCTGCGGTCGTTCAGAACCACGCCCATCGCGGCTAGGTCGTCCCTTATCTTGTCGGAGAGAGCGAAGTCCTTGTTCTTTCTGGCTTCGGTTCGAATTTCAATAAGGAGCTTAATAAACTGATCCGCGCCAGCGCCGCCGTCTTTCGGCCGCTCGACCGGAAGGCCGAGCACGCCGAGGTGGGCGTGGATGGTAAGAAGCGCTTTGGCGCAGTCGGCTTTCGATGCGCCTGAGGTCACGGCAGAATTGGCCTTGCCGACAAGTTCGTAAACCACGGCCAGCGCCTGTGGAGTGTTGAAATCATCGTCCATCGCTTCGCGGAAAGCCTTGTCCGCGTTTTCACATTCCTCGGAGAACGCTCCGGTTTCTCCGCCCACTGCTTCTTTAATCCCGCCTTCGCCGAGATAGCGCGTGATTGCTTCTAGGCAATTATAAATCCTGTCGAGGCTGTTTTCGCCGGTCTTGAGAAACTCCGGCTTGTAAAGGAGTGGGCCGCGGTAGTGGGTTCCGAGAATCCACATGCGAAGGGCAGCAGGGCTTGCAACCTCGAAAGCGTCATGAAGCCAGAAGGCATTGCCCTTGGACTTGCCCATCTTGATCTCTTCATCATCGTCGTCCTTACCGACGGTGATGAAGCCGTTGTGCATCCAGTATTTCACAAACTGCTTTCCCGTATACGCCTCAGACTGGGCGATCTCGTTCTCGTGGTGCGGGAAAGATAGATCAGCACCGCCGCCGTGGATATCGAGCTGGAAGTCGCAGTATTTCCCGCTCATGGCCGAGCATTCAATGTGCCACCCCGGACGTCCCTTGCCCCAAGGCGAATCCCATTCCGGCTCTCCCGGCTTGGAAAACTTCCAGAGGGCGAAATCCTGCGGGTTTTTCTTTTCCTGATCCTGCTCGACCCTATGCTCCGTATTTTCGTCGTCGGTCTTACGGCCGGAGAGCTTGCCGTAGTCGGCGAACTTGCTTACGTCAAACCAGACCCCGCGCGGGGTTACATAGGCGATTCCCTTCTCCTCAAGCCCCTTGATCAGGTCGATCATCTCACCGATATGCTCAGTGGCTTTCGGGCGGATGGTGGGGCTACGCACGCCGAGGCGCGCCATGTCGCTCTCGTACTCGTCCTGATAGCGCCCGGCAAGGGCCTTGCAGGTGATGCCGAGTTCGTTGGCCCGGTTGATGATTTTGTCGTCAATATCGGTGATATTGCTGATAAATGTCACCGAAAGCCCGGAATATTCAAGGTGGCGCCGGATCGTGTCGAAAACCACCGCCGGCCTTGCGTGGCCGATGTGGCAGGAGTCGTATACGGTGGGGCCGCAGACATACATGTTAACGTGTCCGGGAACAACCGGTTCAAGAGGTGCCTTTTTGCGAGCTTCGGTGTTGTAAACCTGTATCATGTATGGAATTCCTTGTGATAAAAAGCCTCATCCAAGCATTTAAAGATTATTGGAAAGGGGGCACAAGTCAATCCAAATCCGTTAATTTATATAAAGGATTAATTATAGCTTGACAATGCCTGTCATTATAGCATAATGGATTTTCATAAGTTACTATCCCGTTAAGGTATTAGTGGGATATGGCTTTGAGCGACCGGAATTGTTGCGCTTCAGCCCCGGACTAGTGCCCGTGACTGGTGTGACGCAAACGATTGTGGGAGCGGGCTTATGCCCGCTCTTTCCTTTTATCGGGGTCGCGGTTTTCGATGCCAGGCAGGTTGGTCGCAGGCAAGAGCCGCGACAATGCCTGCTTATCGGGCGGTTTTTTACAAAGGAATGGCATGAAATGAATAGCGACGATCTGCTGCGGCTTATCAACAGCATCAACCTTGAAAAGGGCATCGACCTCGACCTGCTTTTCGAAAGTCTTGAGGCTGCTCTTGTTTCTGCTGCGCGTAAAAAGTACAGCAATATCGAGGAGTTGCGTGTAAGGATTGACCGCGAAACCGGTGATATTTTCCTTATGGACGGTGACCGCCCTCTTAAGCACATGGACCCGAAAGAGTTCGGCCGTATCGCCGCGCAGACCGCCAAACAGGTCATGATCCAGCGTATACGCGAAGCCGAAAGCGATGTCGTTTTCGACGAGTTCCTCGATAAATGCGGTACTATCACCAACGGTAACATCCAGCGTGTTGAGCGCGGAACCGTTATCTGCAACATCGGCAAGACCGACGCGATCCTTCCGAGGCAGGAGCAGATCCCTTCCGAAAATTACCGTCCCGGCGAGCGCATCCGCTGCTACGTTGTCTCGGTAAAGAAGAAGGGCAATAAGGTTATCATCATTCTATCGAGAACCCACCCGGATCTCGTGAAAGAGCTTTTCGAGCTCGAAGTTCCGGAAATTTACGACCACATCGTCGAGATCAAGGGGTTGGTCCGCGAGCCCGGCTACCGTACCAAAATCGCCGTTGCCAGCTCCGACTCCCGCGTTGACGCGGTCGGTGCATGCGTCGGTATCCGTGGCAGCCGTATCCGCAATATCGTCGAAGAGCTTAACGGCGAGAAGA
>JAFGWW010000065.1 GCA_016936955.1 Planctomycetota bacterium
ATGAAGCGCGCGCCCGGCCTCCTCCGCTCCAACTACTGCTTCCAGCACCTGAAGAGTTTCGATGAAGAAGCTTACGAGGGCATAAGGCGCGATGCAAAATCACGGCAAGCAAAAAACAAGGAACTTGCCCACCCGATCATCGCCACCGATATCGATCCGAACGCGGTAAGAGCCGCCCAGATTAACGCGCGCACTGCGGGCGTGGACCACCTTATCCGGTTCGCCACCTGCGATTTTGCGCAGACGGAAATCCCCCCCGCCCCCGGAATACTCGTGGTAAACCCCGAGTACGGTATGCGTCTCGGCGAGGTGAAGGAACTCGAAGGGACTTACTCACGCCTTGGAGATTTTTTCAAACAGGCCTGCACCGGGTACACCGCCTACGTCTTCACCGGCAATCTCGATCTGGCCAAAAAGATCGGGCTGAAAGCCTCGCGCAGGATGGAGTTCTGGAACGCCAAGATCGAGTGCCGCCTGCTGAAGTACGAGATGTATTCAGGAACCAGACGGGAAGATTAACTCTTACTTTTTCTCTCCGCCTATTGCATGGTAAACACTTACGCTGTAAACTCACCCGAAATTGCATGAGACAACAAGGGGAAAACATGCCAGATGCCAAAACCTACGACATTATCATATGCGGCGGTGGCGTGGCCGGCGTAACGGCCGCCCTTCACTGCGCCAGATCGGGCCTCTCGGTAGCCATGATCGAAAAGACCATCTTCCCCGGCGGCCTCGCCACCTCAGGCCTCATCAATATCTATCTGCCTATCTGCAACAACAAGGGCAGACAGGTAATGCACGGCCTGCCCGAAGAGCTCCTCAAGGCCAGCATCAAATACGGCCCCGGCGACATCCCCGAGGACTGGAGCAACCCGGACACCGGCTCGCGCTATCAGGTCTCATTCTCCCCCGCCTCGTTCATCATCGCCATGGATGAACTGCTGGAGAATGAGGAGAAAATTGACCTCTGGCTCGACACCCTCTTCTGCAAGGCGGTGATGGACGGGGACAAGATCACCGGCGTGGAGGTGGAGAACAAGAGCGGGCGCATTACGCTCAAGGCACCCATCGTTATCGACGCCACCGGCGACGGCGACGTGGCTGTTTCGGCTGGCGCGCCTATGGTCGAAGGGGAAAACTGGCACAGCATCTGGGCCATCCAGAACCGTGTTGACGACAACAGCCACGGACGCAGCGCCCTCCCGCAGGCGGTTCGCCTTGGCGCAAACGACTCCGGCAAGGGCCACCCCGAGGGTGGAAAGATTTTCACAGGCATCAGCGGCCGCAAAGTAAGCGAATTCACCATGATCACCCGCCGCATGCTGCGAGAGTATTATCAGAAAAAAATCGCTGCCGGAGGAGACCGGAACGAGACCTATCCGGTGACCCTCCCCAACATCCCGCAGTTCAGAATGACAAGGCGGATCGACGGGCTCGCGACACTGAAGAACGACGGCTTCGACCAGAAAATGGAAGACTCGGTAGGCCTGATCCCGGACTGGTATAACACGACCAAGGTATGGGAGATGCCTTACAAAACCCTGCTGCCCCAGAAGGTAAAGGGGCTCCTTGTCACGGGGCGCTGCATGTCGGCCGAGACCTTCGACGCATGGCGGGTTACGCGCGTCATCCCCACCGCCTCCATGACCGGCCAAATCGCGGCCATAGCCTCGACCATCGCCCTGAACAAATCGTGCGCGCCGCACGAGGTATGCCACAGCGAGATTCAGGCGAAACTGGACAGCATGGGAATTCAGTACCACATCTAAAAGGCGGGGAATATAACCGGGACGAGATTCGACAGGATTGGGGCTCGCCTCAATCCTGTTCTATTAATGAGCGGATGGCTTTTTCAAGGGCGTCCATCGAGATAGGCTTGTGCATAATGCGGCATACGCCGGGTATGCCCTCATCCTGATACTGGGCAGGCACATGGCCGCTTACGATGACAATGGGAACATCCGGGGCAATATCCCTGACCACCTCGATGCCCAACTCGCCATTCACGTTCGGCATTGCCAAATCCATGACAATAAGCGCGATATCTTCATGGTTGCGAACCATGTTGACGGCGGCGCATCCATCCTCGGCCGTAACTACCTCAAAACCCTTGGAGCTAAAGAATTTTTCATACATCTGCCTCAGACGGATTTCGTCGTCTACGAAAAGTATTTTTTTCATAAACCTGTCCCTGCAAGTTTCGGCCGTGCAAAATGGCCGGTCATGAAGCGCAAGCATTTAAAACATTTATGGCAGTTTACCACCATTGCCGGAAATGCACAAGCAAAAGATTGCCCCGCAAGCAGGAGCAGGCCTTACTCGTTTTTGCCGCCGTCCATATCCGGCTCGCGATCCCTTCCCCGACGGCCCTGCCCCGGCATCCGCTCATCGCCCAAAGGCTCCTGGAGCTTCCATTCGTCTTTGATAAGCCTTATGCGCTCTTTCGCTTTCTTGCGCTTTTCCTTATCCATATCCGCCTCATCGACCTTGGTCACCATATAGTTGACGATATCCCACAGGTCGCGGCCCTGCTTCCTGAGTTCCTCCCGGGAAGAGCCGGGGGCGAAGGCTTTAAGGCGCATGACCTGCACCCGTATTTTCCAATGTGCAAGCACATAGAGCACAAGCCGGTACGATTCCGGCTTAAGCATAAGCTCCGGGTCGTCGGTCAGACCTTTGGTCTTCGGCGCGAACTCCTTGAGCTTTTCGTCAACGAAATCCATCCCCTGCAGCATCGAGAAAAACGCGAGGTCAAGGGCCTCGCCCATGCAGTATTTGAAAAAGGGATCTTC
>JAFGWW010000006.1 GCA_016936955.1 Planctomycetota bacterium
ACAAAAACGGTGTGCTTACAAATGAGATACGAGCCGAGAAGGCGGACGCGCTCGGACTCTCGGAGAACAAGGCCAAGATCACCCTTGAAAACGTGACAATCGATATTTACGACACGTCAATTGCTACCGGCGGTGAATCCGATAGCGGCAAGCGTTCCGGCCCACCACCGCTCAAGATGCGCATCCTATCCGACAAGGGCAACTATGAGCGCAGGAAGGGCGAGAGCGGCCTGCTGGAGGATTTTGTCACCCTCAACGAAAATGTGAGGGTCTTCCGCTTTATCCAGCAGAGAGACGCGAGCGGAAAACTCAAGTCCGTGGTTCACACGACGGTTAACTGCGACAACGCCACATGGAACCATACCCGCCAGGTTCTGCGCGGAACCGGCCCTGTCCGTGTTACCCAGCAGGGTGTTGTCCTGACCGGCGAAGACTTCACCTACAAGATGATCCAGAAAAGCGAGTCCGACAAGGAGCCGTCCCCGGAGGATAAAAGCGGCAGCAAGATGTCCGGCTGGATTGAGATCGAGCGCAACGTGAATATGGTGATGGAGCAGTCCGCAACCAAGCGCGTGCTCAACGAAGGCTCGGAAAAGAAGGATGAAAAAGCGGACGCGCCAAAGCCCTCGGAAAAAGAAAATTCAATCGCCAAGGACGCTAAGGGGAAGGTGGAGAAGACCATCGTAACCTGCGATGGCCTTGCCAGCTATGACCTTGAGATCCGTGAAGTGCAGTTCCAGAAAAACGTGGTCGTGACCAGGATCAACATGGTAATGCGCAGCGATTATCTGCGGGTTCTGATGATCAAGGGGCAGCGTCCCATCAAGGAGATTATCGCGTGGAGCAATGTGTCTATTCAGGGACGCGATATCACTGCCGCAGCTCAGCCTGCTGATGAAGCCAAGGCCGATGCGGCGGAGAAGAAAGAGAATAAGTCCTACACCGCCCTCGGCGATTACGCCCGGTATACTCAGGATGATGAAAAGCTGATTCTTACCGATCGCCGTGAAGGAAAACTCCCGGTGGTGCGCGTGGGGACGGACGTCATCTCGAATATACTGATCACCTTCGACACAACCGATAACAAGATGAATGTGCTGGTAGCCTCCGGCGACAAGGGCGAGGCCAATCTCTCCAGCCCGCCGGAAGAGGGCGAGGGCGATGTGCGGATTCCGACCCACGTTACCTTCGATAAAATCCTTACCTATGACCGTAACAAGGGGCAGGCAATCTTCATCTCCGAGAAGGAGAAGGTTAACCTTACCCGCAAGGATCTGAATGTAAAGGCCGAGCAGATAGAGGTAAATATGCTCATGGCCGATGGAGAGTCTGCGGACGCTACGCAAGGCACAATCTCCACGATGATTGCCACCGGCAAGGTTGAAATCCAGCGCGGTGAGCAGAGTTCGAGCGCTGACAGGGCCGAGTTTGACCGGCTCAAGCGCCTCGTACGCCTTTTCGGCCCGCCGAATCCGCAGGTTATCGAGAAGGATGTCTATCTCTTCAGCGGCAAGACTATCACCACAATTCAGAAGGTGGTCGAGGAGGGGCAGCCTCCCGCCACGATTACGTCAACCACCGACCCCAGCCTTGTGATTTATCCCGAGCGGAAGGATGGCGAACCCCGTTCTGCCGCCGACCCTGATGCGGTGACCATCAGGGGGCAGGACAAGATGGTCTCGGACGAATCAAAGAACTTCATCCGCTTCACCAAGAACGTGGTGGCCATAAGCGAGGAATTCGTCCTCAACAGCGAGGTTCTTGATATCGTGCTCTCCGACGAGCCGGTGGTTAAGGAGAACGCGGAAGGCAAGCTTATTCCTGTCCTGAACGAGGACGGCAGTGTAAAGAAGCAGAAGCGCGTGGCCATGATCGATGCCCACGAAAAAGCCACTCTCCACTGGGGCAAGCGCCACTGCAAAGGTTACCGCATCGTCAGGGATCTTAAAAAGCAGATTGTCATCGTTTACGGTAACAAGGAAACCGGTGTAAACGCCGAGGTATGGGAAGAGGACGGCAACAGCTTTCAAGCTCCCGTTATTGTGGCCACCATAAGCGGCGACCAGATCCGCGCCAGCGGCCCCGGGCTTCTTACTATGCCCGACGACGAAGGGGATAACAAGGCCCGCGTACATTACGAAGGCACCGCCCATTATGTCGAAACCTCGCCCGAGGAAGGCAAGGTTACCTTTACCAAGAGTGTCAAGATGGTTCGCAGCGATATGAGCGTTACGGGTGACAAAATGGTTGCCTATCTCGCCGTTGACAAGAGCCCGGACAAGGCGGTGGAGCTTGACCTTACCGCCCCCGAACAGTCCAAAGCCAAGCCCCGCCGTCTTAAAAATATAGATGTCGAGGGGCATGTGGTCGTCAACCAGACCGGGCGGGTAGCCAAAGGCGATATCGGCAAATTGGTCGTCCTGCCTGCCGGGGATGTTATCACGTTACAGGGTTCGGACAAACGCATGTCTGATGTCCGCGACGACGACGGCATCCATCTGGTCTCGCCCGAGATTGTGGTCAGCCAGGGGCGCGGAATCGTGACCGCAACCGGCCCCGGCACCGTATATATCACCACCTACGAGAAAGGGGTGGTCAATAAAGGTAAGAAAACCAATTACAAGCTGGTTTACGAAGAGAAGATGATATACAACTCTCTGGCCAGAAAGATTAAGTTCTACGGCAATGTGAAGTTGTATCACCAGAACATAAACGGCCGTACTGACATGCTGGAGGTTGTCCTGCTGGACAACCCGAAGGTCGAGGACGGCGGAGCGGAGGATAGCGAGAAAACCCAGGTCTCGGTCAAGGAGATGTTTGCTTACGGGCATACCGAGTTCCAGCGTTTTGAACCTAACCGCAAGAATGTAAGCGACATGGACACAGCCAATCAGCCGGGCAAGACTATCTTCACCCGAAGCGAGAACGCGCATTATGATGTCGACAAAAAATGGATAACCCTCTCCGGTGGTCCGCCCAGACCGACCGCGATCCAGCAGATTACAGCATACGATGACCACGGGGCTATGGACCGCAGCCGTGACCAGATGTGGGCCGATACTCTGAGGATGGATGTGAGCACCGGAAAGATGTGGGGGCCCAAGGCAAGGGTGAAGCGGGTTTTCCTGCCAAAGCAGGGGAGCTTTGACTTCGGCGACGAGCAGGATAACTGATGGATTGTCGGGAGGCTGTGATGGTTGACCTGGAGTCGACGATCGCACAGGCAGAATCCCTCTTGGAAGAGGGTAGGGGGGAGGCCGCTGGCGAGCTCCTCTTCTCTGCGTGGGAGAAAGAGCCCGACAATTGCCTCATCGCCAACACATATGCATGTGTCTGTTTCCACCTCGGCCGCTTTGAGGAGGCGCTCAGGATTTTTGACGTTCTCTCGGAGCAATATCCGGACGATATCCGCATACTTAATAACCGCGGTTACCTGCTTATGCAGCGGGGAAGCATAGACGCCGCAATTGAAAACTTCAACCGCGCCCTTGAAATTGCCGATACAGATGTTGAGGTAATGACTAATCTCGGCATAGCTTTGGGTCGCAAAGGAATGGAAGACAAGGCGCTGGCCGCTTTCGACAAGGCGCTGGAGGTTGACCCGGCTTACATCGCAGCAATCAATAACCGCGGCGTAATCCTGAAACGCATCGGCAGGTTTGAGGAGGCTGAGTCAGCCTTTGCTTCGGTGCTTGAACTGGCACCAGCAGACGCGAGCGCCGCGAACAACCTAGGATGTGTAAGGCGCGCGATCGGCAACCTTGAAGGCGCGGTTGAGTCTTTCCGCAGAGCCATAGCCATGAATGTGCAGAATCCTGTTCCGCGAAGGAATCTTGCCCTTTCCTTATCAGAAGCGGGTCGCTTGCCCGAAGCGCGCGAGCAGTTCCATCTTCTGCTGGAACATTGTCGCGAAGGTGATCTGGCCGAGCAGGCCCGGGCGTGGTTGGCGGCGAATGAATAAAAATCATATTGTATTTGGAGATTATATGAAATCGAAGCTTTTTCTTTTTGCCGCTCTTACCCTCGTCTCGGCTTCTGGCTGTTTGTCCAACCCCTTCGGAGACCGCAAAGCCGATAACGACTCCGCCGTATTCGAGACAAGAGATTCGGGCAAGGACGATAAGGATGACTCAAGCGATAAGAAGGCCCAATATACCTCCGAATATTATAACGAACTTGGCCTGCGGGCATGTTCCAGAGGCGAGTACGGCAAGGCTGTCGTCTTCTTCGAAAAAGCTATTGCCATAAGCCCCACGAAGTCTGTCTATTTTAACAATCTCGGGCGTTCGTATTACTGGCTTGGAGAATATGGCAAGGCTATAGTCAAGCTCAAGGAAGCGGCGAGGCTTTCTCCTGATGACGCCAAGATCTGGGCTAACCTTGGAGACGTCTATCGCCAGCAGGGCAACTATGCTTATGCGACCGAGCATTACCACTCCGCTCTCGAACTTGCAGGCAGCAGCGTTGAGTTGAAGGCGCGCGTGAACTATGAACTTGGCAATCTTTACCTGAAAAACAAGGATTATGAAAGCGCCGAGTTCCGCCTCAATAAGTCGATTGAGCTGGATCCGCAATTCAACCGCGCCATTCTCGCCCGCATGATCATGTACCATCTCACCCAGCGCGACCAGTACGCGTGGAAGGACTTGAAGGTGCTCGAGTCAAGGGATTTTGAGGTTCGCCCGGGGCTCAAGAAGGGGATTATCGAAGGCGTGAAGAAATACGAATCAAAAGACGCCTTCCGTCCCGGAATGTAGAAGCCCCGTTCAGGAATATTACTGCCTGACGATGTCGTGTATGGCTAGGATCGTTTTGAGCAGATCTTCAAGCATGTCAAGTCTAATCATGTTGGGGCCGTCGCAAAGGGCCTTCTCCGGTTCGTCGTGCACTTCCAGAAAAATTCCGTCAACCCCCGCAGCTACTGCCGAGCGCGCCAGCACGTGCGCCATGGCGCTGTCGCCGCCGGAGCGATCTCCCTGTCCGCCCGGAAGCTGGACGCTGTGGG
>JAFGWW010000066.1 GCA_016936955.1 Planctomycetota bacterium
AGAGCAGCTCCGCCTGCACGGTAATGGTCATCGGCTTTGTCAACGCGGGGCTGATGAAACTGGAGCAGGCGATCGGCGTCGTCATGGGCTCCAACATCGGCACCACCGTAACCGCCCAGATGATCTCCTTCAAGCTCGAGACCATGGCCATGCCCGCAATCGCCGTGGGCGTGATAATCTCCCTGCTCGCCAAGAAGAGCCATACCCGCTTCGCCGCGCAGATCCTGATCGGATTCGGCATTCTGTTCATGGGCATGGGGATGATGGCCGAACCGCTCAAGGAACTGAAAGATTCGGAAACCCTGCAGAGCATGTTCCACAACCTATCCTGTAGCCCCATCAACGGCTCGATTCCTTTCGAAGGGGTTATCAAGGCGGTTGCAGCGGGAACCATGCTCACCGTAATCGTGCAGAGCTCCAGCGCCTCGATCGGCCTTCTCCTCGCCCTCTCCGGCGCCGGCCTGCTCGACATCTATACCTCCTTCGCCATTCTTCTCGGCGACAACATCGGCACCACCATCACCGCCATCCTCGCCTCCATAGGCTCGACCAAGGCGGCAAAGCGCGCGGCCTGCGCCCACTGCATCTTCAACCTTCTGGGCACCACAATCATGGTTATACTGCTGTTTGTCGAGTGGCCGGGGACGGGGCATCCCGTATTCATGGAACTGGTAACCCTTGTAACTGACGGCAACCCCTTCGCTGGGGAAAACCTCCCGCGCTTCCTCGCCAACGCCCACACCCTGTTCAACACAAGCTGCACAGTCATGTTTGTCGGCTTTGTGGGAGTATTCGCGAAGATATGCAGGATTATCATTCCCGGCGAAGAGTCCGACATCGCCGACCGTCCGCGCCGTCTTCTCGACCAGCGCCTTCTCGCCACCCCGTCCATCGCCATCCAGCAGACATGGTCGGAGCTCGGCTTCATGCTTGAACAGGGACGGTGCGCCCAGAGCGAAAGCTTCCAGGCCGCGATCGACGTTGAAAACGCCGACTGGACCAGCCTCAACGAGTCGATCCGATCCCATGAGGACGATATCGACAAGCTCCAGAACGCGGTCACCAAATACCTATCCGATATCTCGATGGAAACGCTGAACGAGGAACAGGGCAAAATCATCCCGCACCTGCTTCACTCGGTAAACGATATCGAGAGAATCGGCGACCACAGCATGAATATTCTGCGCCTCGCCAAGCGTATACGGAAACGCGAACTGATATTCAGCGACGGCGCGGTTCAGCAACTAAAGCAGATGGAGCAGACCCTCGACAAACTCTTCGAGCATTGCGCAAGCGCTATCAAGCTTGTCTCCACCGAATCCTCCACCGAGGGCGAGCGCATCCGGGCCGAGGAAAATCTGGGCAACGCAAAGACGACCCACAAACTGCTCAAGGATCTGGAGAAGGAATTCCGAAAAGCCCACGTTGAGCGCCACGAATCGGGCGAGTGCAACATCAATAGCGGCGTGGTATTCCTCGACCTCATCAGCAACATGCACCGCGTGGGCAGCCACCTCATCAACATCGTGGAAGCGGCCTCTATCGCGGTGATCGGAGAATAAGCCGCACGCGCCAATCAATAAATCACAAAAGCCCGGCCATTAAAGCCGGGCTTTTTTTATTACTGCTGATTTTCAATGCACCGATCATGACTTCCGTTTTATGGTCAGGGCGCAACCGCTCAGAAGAATCAGCGCGAAGACCCACTGCAAGGAGCTCAACTTCTCTTCGAAAACTGCCCACGAAATAAGAGAAGACGGGCGTCGCAAGAAGCCCGAGCATGCAAACCGCGATGCCGAGATATTTCAGGGCAACCATGTAAAACGCATGGGCCATGCTCATGCATATTATTCCGCTGAAGATAACTATCATCTGCACATTAAATGGAGCATCAATAAAAGAAGAAAAGCTTCCCGAACTCAATGGAACCAGCAGGCAGAACGTAATAGTGCTGCCCGTGCCGATGTAGAGGTAGGCGATGAGGGGGTGGTTATCCTTGACAATCCTCTTCGCGAAAAGCGAATAGCACGGCCAGGTAAAAGCTCCGACCACGCTCAAGGCAACGCCGATGGCGTAACCCTGCCAGCCGGTTATGAGAAGCGAATGCTCCTCGCCGCTTCCAATTCCCGCCAGAACCAGTCCGACGGCGCCGGCAAGTCCGAGGGCCGAAGCAGCGATAAATCTTTTCGAACGGATAAACTCCCGTTCGCTGTGCTCCCAGATATACGCAATTATTGCCCCGAAAATGAGGTTGAGCTTGAGGATCATGAACATGATGGTGGGCATAACGAAGTAAGTGGCGGTGACCCACGAGAATTGGTATACGAAGATAAATAAGGTGGCGATCAGGGTGGGTTTGAGTTCAACGCGGAACGCGGAAAATTCCTTGCGCAGAAACAACAGCACATACACCCACATGACAACCGTGCTGGACACGAGGCGGAAAGCGCTCTGCTCTATGGTATTGAAATCAGAGGCGAGAAAACGCACCAGCACCGGAGGGAATGACCAGGCGACGATCACGACCGCCAATGCAAGCCAGCCGTAAAAAAAACCGGGGCGCGGTGCGTCTTTATCTTCAACCATTATCAAGCCAGTATCATCAATTGCTGTCAGACGCCATCCACGCCATATTGTTTCAGCTTGGCGTAAAGGGTGGAGCGGTCAATCTGCAGAACCTCGGCCGCACGTTTCTTGTTACCGTCAACCTGATCCAGAACCGCCATGATGTGATCACGCTCAACATCGGCCAGAGGACGCATGCCACCGACCCCGCCCGGCACGGCCAGAGTCTGGCGCCCGCCGAGTTCGGGGGGAAGGTCACCCACATCAACGCTCTCGCCCTGCGCCATGATGACCATGCGTTCCACCGCATTACGCAGTTCACGGACATTTCCCGGCCACTGGTAACGCATGCAGAGTTCTTCCGCCTTGGGCGAAAGTTTGAGGGCGGGACGATTGCATCTCTCCCCGAAGAATTTCAGAAAATGCTCGATCAGCAGGCGTATATCCTCGCTGCGCAATCTGAGCGGAGGAAGCTCGACGCTCAGGATATTCAGTCTGTAATAAAGGTCACGCCTGAAACGCCCGGCCTCGACCTCAGCCACAAGGTCGCGGTTGGTCGCGGCGATTACGCGCACGTCGATATGCCGCACGCCCGCCTCGCCCACGGGCGCGATCTCCCCTTCCTCAAGAACGCGCAGGAGCTTGGCCTGTATGGGCTCGGAGAGTTCGCCAACCTCGTCGAGGAAAATCGATCCGCCGTCGGCGGCGAGAAAACGCCCCGGTCGAGATTTGTCCGCCCCGGTAAAGGCTCCGCGCTCATGCCCGAAAAGCTCGGCCTCGGCCAGACTCTCGGCAAGGGCGGCGCAGTTTACGATAACGAAAGGTCGGTCCACGCGCGGACTGGCTTTGTGGATTGCGCGGGCGATAAGCTCCTTGCCGGTTCCGCTCTCGCCAAGGATAAGCACACCGGCGTCGGTGGGCGCCACGCGGTTGATAAAATCATAAACCGGACGCAGCACCTTGCTGTCGCCGATAAATCCGGAGGGGCCGGTGAGTTCGACCTCAAGCCGGTCGCGGGTTGCGCGGAGCTCCTGCAGCCTGCGGATATTGAGGAGCGCCATCGAGCACTGAAGCCCCGCAGCGGTCGAGAGTTCAAGCTCGGTAGAGGTAAAAGGATCGGCCTCGCCGAGACGGTCGAGGTACAGAGCGCCAAGCAGCTCCTCGCCTACGATAAGGGGAACGCAAATCGCGGAGGTTATCTCGCCGGTGGCGACGCTCTGGGCGCTTTTGAAACGCTCGTCCTCGGGGAGGCAGCTCATGATCGCCACCCTCTCCCGCGCCGCCTGCTTTACCACGGTTGTGGAGTAAGGCTGGGCGTAGATGCGGGCGAGAACCTTTGAAAGCTTGCGTTCCACGGGGCGCATGTTTTCGTCGCGTCCGGCGAAGAGAAAAACACGGTCGGCGTAAATTGTCGGCGCAATTCCGTCGGCCAGAACCTGGGCAAGGGTCTCGGGCCTATCGGCCTCTTCGGCGGCTCTTGCGAGGTCGAGCAGGAAACGCAATGCGTTCACATGCTCGCCGCCGGAGGATGATGCCATCTTGTTGTTCAGGATCGAGAGATCCTGGGTCTGCATTTTCTGGATGATAGTTTCCGGCTCGCTGATCTCGTCCCTGCTCGGGGATCCGCTTACCGCGCCGCGCAGGTGGAAGGCGAGAACGGTCTGCCCGAGGGCGATCTCGTCGCCGTCGCGCAGTTTTTCCCAGCCCTCAATCTTGCGCCCGTTGACAATGGTCCCGTTTGACGATCCCCTGTCGCGGACGGAATAAAGGTCGGGCCCGTCCTTGCGGATATTGACGTGCGCCCTGCTTACCAGACCGTCGTCAAGCCGCACGCCGCAGGTTCCCTCACGGCCGATCACGACATCGCCGGTAACGGGGAAAACCTTGCCCTTTCCCGGGCCGTCAACTACTTCAAGGGTAGGCATGCGCCACTCCCGTAAAACAATGAAAAACCAGCGATGCTACATAATTACGAGGATATCGATCTGGGACAAAAAAGCAATTTGTAAAATGCGCGCGCCTCAAATAGCCCATAAAAAAGCCTCCCCTTGGCGAGGAGGCTTGCAGGTTAATTTTCAAAAGCCGCGCTTATCCGATGCCGTCGAAAAGCACGGTCGAGAGATAACGCTCTCCCGCGTCGGGGAGGATGACGACAATCATCTTGCCCTCGAACTCTTCAAGCTTCGCAAGCTTTACCGCCACGTGAGCAGCCGCACCGGAGGAGATACCGCAGAGAATGCCCTCCTCCCGCGCGAGACGGCGCGACATTTCTATGGCCTCGTCGTCGTCCGCCTGCTCCACCTGGTTAACGATAGAAAGATCAAGCGTATCGGGAATAAAGCCCGCGCCGATCCCCTGAATCTTGTGCGGCCCCGGCGTTAGTGTCTCTCCGCGAAGATGCTGGCTGATAACCGGGCTGTTAGCCGGCTCCACCGCCACGGCCATGATGTTCTTGCCCTTGATCTTCTTTATATAACGGGTGGTTCCGCTGATAGTGCCGCCAGTGCCGACCCCGGCAACCAGCACATCCACCCCGCCGTCAGTGTCGGCCCAGATCTCGGGGCCGGTGGTCTTTTCGTGAATCTCGGGATTGGCCGGATTCTTGAACTGCTGGGGCAGGTAATAATGCTCCGGGTCGGAAGCGTACAACTCCTCCGCCTTGTTTATCGCCCCAGTCATCCCCTTGTCGCCGGGAGTGAGAACGAGGTTCGCCCCCAGAGCGGCGAGCACGCGCCTGCGCTCAACGCTCATCGTCTCGGGCATGGTGAGGGTAAGCTTATACCCGCGCGCGGCCGAGACATAGGCGAGAGCGATGCCGGTGTTGCCGCTGGTGGGCTCAACAATCTCGGTACCGGGTTTGATCAATCCCTTCTTCTCCGCATCCCAGATCATGTTCGCCCCGATGCGGCACTTTACTGAATAGGCGGGGTTGCGCCCCTCGATTTTCGCAAGGACGGTCGCCTTCGCACCGTCGGTCACGTGGTTAAGCTTGACGAGCGGCGTATTGCCGATCGAGCAAGACTGGTCTTCATAAATCCTGGGCATGGCTCTCTCCTTCTTTCTCGAGGACAAACAAAGCCTCTTCGGCGTATATATTATCCTCAGGTTTCAGCTCCCGCACCTGCCCGTCCACCCGTGCATAACCTTCAACAATCCTCACCGAGTTGGCGAAGGTCCAGTCCAGAAAATCCTGCAGCGTCAGAAGGTGGATGTTCGGGGTATTGAACCAGCGGTGGGGCAGCCATTCCGTAACCGGCATCCGCCCGCGCACCGCGAGGTCAAGCCGGACGCGCCAGTATCCGAAATTCGGGAATGACACGATGCAGCACCTGCTCACGCGCAGCATCCCCTTCAGCACCTCTTCCGGATTCTGCAGGGTTTGCAGGGTTTCCTCCAGAACGACGTAATCGAAGCAGTAATCGGGGAACCCTTTCAACCCCGATTCAATATCTATCTGCAGCACAGGTACGCCGCGCTCGACACACTTCATCACGCACTCGGAATCCATCTCAAGCCCCTGCCCCTTGACCCGCTTCATGTCGGAGAGTCGCGCGAGAAGTTCGCCGTCGCCGCAGCCGAGATCGAGCACGCTCGAGCCTACCGGGATTTCCTGCTCGATAATCTTGTCCTGCCACCGGTAAAGTGGCTTGCCGTCGGGCACAACCTCCGCCGGGGCGGTGATTCCCACCCGGGCGAGGAACTCGCGAACCTGCTCCGCGCCGATGCCGATAAGCCCGGGGTCGACCTTATTGAGAAGAAGCCCGGCGAGTTGCTGCATGGCGGCAAGATTCAGGGTTTTCTGTCTATCCTTCATGCCTTACCCCTCCCGCCCGATAAAGTGTTTGAGAAGATGCCCCACCGGCCCCGTCTCGACGAGGAAGGCGTCATGCCCGAAGCGGGAAGGCACGTCAATATAAGTTGCGCGTTTTCCGCTCTGACTGATCGCCTGCACAAACTCCTTCATCTCCACAGGCGAATAAAGCCAGTCAGAACTGAAGGAGACGACCATCACCTCGGCCTGAACCCGCTTCACCGCCTCGGTAAGATCGCCCTCTCCCCACCGCGCCGCGGCGTCATAGTAATCCATCGCGCGGGTGATGTAGAGATAGCTGTTGGCGTCAAAGCGTTCAACAAATGCGCGGCCCTGATAGTCGAGATAGCTCTCTACCTCAAACTCCACGCCGAAGCCGAAATCTGGACGCTCCTTGCCTTGCAGGCGGCGGCCGAATTTTTCGTGCATGCCTTCGTCTGAAAGATATGTAATGTGCGCAAGCATTCGCGCGGCGGCAAGGCCGAACTTCGGATTCTCGCCCTCGTAATAAGCACCGCCGTTGAAGTTCGGATCGTTCATGATCGAGTAACGCCCCACGGCGTTGAAAGCCAGCCCCTGCGTCGAGAGCCTCGGCGACGCGGCAAGGACAACCGCCTTGCCCACACGCTCGGGAAAGCGGAGCGACCATTCAATCACCTGCTGCCCGCCAAGGGAGCCGCCCACAGCGGCGCGGAGTTTATCAACGCCCAGATGATCAAGCAGCAAGGCCTGCAGCTTTACCCAGTCGGATATGGTGACAACCGGGAAGTTCAGCCCGTAAGGCTTGCCCGTATCGGGATCGATCGACTGCGGGCCGGTGGTTCCGTAACAGCTGCCGAG
>JAFGWW010000007.1 GCA_016936955.1 Planctomycetota bacterium
ATTCCGTCCTCGCCATGCAGGAGGAATGGATCGGCAAGTCCCGCGGCGCGACGGTTAATTTCAAGGTCAAGGAAACCGGCGACGATGTGCCTGTCTTCACCACCCGCCCTGACACCCTCTGGGGCGTTACATACATGAGCATCGCGCCGGAGCATCCTCTGGTGGAGAAGCTTGTGAAGGGGACACCGCGCGAAGCCGAGGTCATGGCGGCGGTAAAGAAAATGCGCGCGGGCGGAACCTCGGAGAAGGAGCTTGCCGAGCGCGAGAAGGAAGGCGTGTTCACCGGTTTCCACGTGGTTAATCCGGTCAACGGCGAGGAAGCGCCCCTGTGGGTGGCGAACTTCGCCCTCATGACTTACGGTACGGGTGCGGTCATGTCTGTCCCCGCCCACGACCAGCGCGACTTCGAGTTTGCCAAAAAATACGACCTGCCGATCAAGGCGGTTATCTTCCCCGAAGGCGGCCTCGACGAGAAGGAGATGGCCAAGGCTTACGTCGACAAGGGCGAGATGAAAAACTCCGGCCCCTTCACCGGCGAGAATGATAACTTCGGGGCGATTGAAAAAATCATCGACTGGCTGGACAGGGAAGGCAAGGGCAAGGGCAAGGGCACGGTCAACTACCGCCTGCGTGACTGGCTCCTCTCGCGCCAGCGTTACTGGGGCGCGCCGATCCCGGTTATCTATTGCGACGATTGCGGCGTGGTGCCGGTTCCGGAAAAAGATCTGCCGGTGCTGCTCCCCACTGATGTGGAGTTCAAGGAAGGGCATGGTAACCCGCTTGCGTCGAGCGAGTCGTTCGTGAACTGCAAGTGCCCCAAATGCGGCAAGGACGCGAAGCGCGAGACGGATACGATGGATACTTTTGTCGATTCGTCGTGGTACTTCCTGCGTTATTGCGATTCGAAAAACGATGAGAAATGCTTCGACCCGGAAATCATCAAGAAGCTCATGCCTGTCGACCAGTATATCGGCGGTATTGAGCACGCGACCATGCACCTGATCTACGCGCGCTTTTATACCATGGTTCTCCACGACCTCGGCCTTGTGGATTTCACCGAGCCTTTCGAGCGACTCTTCTGTCAGGGCATGGTCTGCAAGACCGCCTACTTCTGCGAGAAGTGCAAATGGCTGCCCGAGACGGAGGTGGAGTTTGCCGACGCCGAAGCGCAGAACAAGACGCAGGGCAAGGTTGGCAAGTGCAAGAAGTGTGGCAAAGACGGGGTCACGGCGGAGATGACGAAGATCTCGAAGTCGAAGCTCAATATCGTCGACCCCGACGCGATGTTTGACAAGTACGGCACCGACTGCGTGCGCCTGTATATGCTCAGTGATGCGCCCCCGGACCGCATGCAGATCTGGGCCGAGGACGGGATCAATGGGGCATGGCGTACGCTCAACCGTCTCTGGACGATGATTGTGGAGAAGGCAGGAAGTTGCGCGCCGGTTGATGAGGCGATGATGCCGACCCAGCTCAACTCCAAAAACCGCGACCTGCGGAGGAAGACGCACCAGTGTATCCAGCGCGTGACGGAGTCGATCGAGGGTGGCTTCCAGTTCAATACCGCCATCGCCCGCTGCAATGAACTGCTCAACATGATCCGCGCCTTCAAGAAGCCGATCAATCCGGCGGTGCTACGCGAGGTGCTCGAAACGGTTGTGCGCATTGTCTCCCCGATCGTACCGCACTTTGCGGAGGAGTGCTGGGAGCGCCTTGGCCGCACGGAGAGCATCTTTACTGCGGGCTGGCCGGAAGCGGACGCAGCTGTGGCCGCCGAGGAGGCGATCGAGATTCCGGTTCAAGTTAACGGCAAGCTCCGCTCGCGCATCAAGGTCAAGCCCGACGAGAGCGAGAGTTCCTTGCGCGACACCGCCCTCGCCGACGAGAAGGTGAAGGCCAGTATCGAGGGTAAGGAGATCGTCAAGGTAATCGTCGTTCCGGGCAGGATGGTAAATATCGCCGCCAAGGGATAGGGCGCGGAAGTTAAATGATGTTTACGGCGCGGTCCTGCGGGATCGCGCCTTTTTTGTTTCTCCCCGATTCTCCGCTTTGCCTTGGCTGTAAAAAAGGGGTAGAATTAAGGTGGGTAAGGAGAGCAGAGGGAGGGTGTAAAATGAGAAAGGAATTCCGCGAAGCCTTACGAAGCGACTTGCACACCGAGATTGAGTTTTTCGTAGATGCGGACGTTATTCAGGCGACTTCGGTCAATGTATCGAAGACCGGCATCCGCTTCGATACCGACAACCAGATCATGGTGCGCCTGCGCGTCGACCCGCACGGCGAGAAGGTCGACTACGAGGCGCGGTTGGTGTGGGTGAAGGAGAAAGACGGCGGGGGCATGAGCATCGGCCTCGAGTTTGTGGAGATGCCGGAAGACTGACTTTTGCGTCCGTGAATATTGGGGTTGAAATGACATCCAAACGCACCTTGAAGATGCGCATGAAAAAGATTATCTCCGCTCTGGCCGAAACCTATCCCGAGGTCGTGTGTCCTTTGGATTTCGATGATCCATGGGAGTGTACGGTTTCGACCATCCTTTCTGCACAATGCACCGACAAAAAGGTTAATGAGGTTACGCCGGGGCTTTTCAAAAAATATCCGACCGTCGAATCTTTCGCCGGAGCCAAGGTCGTGCAGGTGGAGAAAGCGATCCATTCCATCGGCCTCTACAAGGCTAAGGCGAAGAATATCGTGGGCGCGGCGAAGATGGTTCTGGAAAAATATGAGGGCAAGGTGCCTGACGAGATCGACGAACTCGTCAAGCTTCCGGGCGTGGGGCGCAAGACAGCCAACTGTGTGGTGCTAAACGCCTACGGCAAGCCCGGCATCATGTGCGACACCCATTGCTGCCGCGTGACGCGGAGGATCGGCCTTCATGATTCCGACGACCCTGTAAAAATCGAGTATGCTCTCGGTGAGCTGATGCCGCGGGAGGAGTGGGGAGCTTTTTCCCACCGGGTCATAATCCACGGGCGGCAGGTGTGCCACGCGCGCAAGCCAAATTGCGATGTGTGTTCCATCAGGCGCTGGTGCGAGACGGGGGGAATGAAGGCAATTGACCTGCCCGGTTTGCCCGAGCCGGCCAAAGGATAAAACAGCTTCTAACGCTTTGAGCTTTTTTCTGCTGCGATTTTATTTGGGTTGATAAAAAACGACGCGGCGCATATTCTTTCTGAAGTATGCAGGGGGTATTTCCCGTTTTCTGCTCCGCCGGTGCGGGGGGAGACCGGCAAGTGGCTCCTGCCCTGAAAAGCAGGGCTATAACAAAATGTCTGAGTTGCCTCACGACCTGCGCCATGATGATGGTGCCCATGGCGGCGTTTCCGATTTCCCCGCCGGTATTGAAAAAATCCTTGGTTACACCTTTCGGGACAGCAAGGTTCTCAGGCACGCCCTGACCCATTCCAGCAGCACAACCGGAAAATTTGACGACAACGAACGGCTGGAATTCTTCGGGGATTCCATCCTCGACTTCATAGTCTGCGAGCACCTTTTCTGCTCGTGCCCGACCCAGCGCGAGGGGGAGCTGACCGAGGTCAAGTCGGCTATCGTGCGGCGCAAGACCCTCGCCCGCGCGGCGGACAGGCTTGATCTGCGTCCTTACCTGATTCTCGGGAAAGGCATTTCCCAGCGCGACAGCCTGCCCATGTCGGTTTACGCAAACGTATTCGAGGCGCTGGTGGCGGCGATTTATATTGACGGGGGGATGGTTCCCGCGCGTGAGTTTGTCATGCGCTGCCTCAAGGACGAATTCGACCGTGCCCACCGGATGCCCCATGTCATCAATTTCAAATCGATCCTCCAGCAGGAGCTGCAGAAAGACCAGAACGATGTGCCCGAGTATCGGGTGATAAGGGAGGTCGGCCCGGACCACAGCAAGACCTTTACGGTGGCGGTCTTCTTCTGGGGCGACGAGCAGGGCAGGGGTAGCGGCGAGAGCAAAAAGGAAGCGGAGCAGCGGGCGGCTGAGGACGCCCTTGCGCGAATGGAGCAGCTTCTGGAGGATGAGGGAGAGGACGACGAAGAGTAGGGCGGATGACCTATCCGCAAAAATGGTGATTCTTTTCGCAATGGCATTTCTTGCGTTCTGTGCTGCAGAGGACGTGGAAGCGTAGTTGCAGTTTAGGGCGAAGGAGGCAGCCTTCCGTTCATCCTGAGCTTGTCGAAGGGTGAAGGGGATTCCCGTACGTACTCCGACAGGCTCAGCACGAACGGGAATGGGAGAGAGCTGGAGGGCATAAAAGTGTCAGCCTCTGTAGCTGAATAGCCAAAATTCCCCGTAATTGCCGTTTGCCGTGGCAGATTCTGTTATAAATCCTCCATTCCCTTGACTTTACCTCCCTCCGGGACTATCCTTTTAGCTTTGGGAGGCGAATTTGCCTGTCCCGGCGAATGAGCCGTCGATTTTCCTGACACAAATATCAGGCGTAAGACCGATTGTCTCGTTAACTGTGCAGTTGCGTAACGCTGCGCGGCGGGGTTTGCTTGATTTCTGACAGTGGTGATAATGGCTAAAAAAGAGAACGGTAATAGCGGCGGACAGGATGCGGAGAAGTTGGCGAAGACGCCTGCGCAGGAGGTGGGCGAACTCGTGGTCTGCCTCGGCGTTGCGGTAATCCTGGCGCTGCTGATAAAATTCGTTCTGGTCGAGGTTTTCGTGATCCCTTCCGGCAGCATGGAGCCTTATCTCAACGGCCGCACCGACGGCGGGGACAGGGTGCTCTGCACCAAGGTCAATTATTACTGGCGCGAGCCGAAGCGTTGGGAAGTTTTCGTATTCCTCTTCCCATACGAGAATGCGCGGGAGATCATGCCGCGTGATGCCGACATCGAGGATTTCCGCAACCAGAATTTCATCAAGCGCTGCATCGGCCTTCCGGGCGAAACGATCTCGATCCGCCGAGGCGATATCTTTGTCGTAAAGAATGTGAACGGCGAGGAGAAATTCGAGCGGCAGGTAAAGCCGGACAAGATCCAACGCGATCTCTGGATCCCGGTTTACGACGAGGATTTTTCCGATCTTTATTACAAGGGCGAAGGGAAAGTCAAGGACTTCGAGGTCTTCTGGGAACGCTCCGGCAAGGGGGACTGGAAAATCACCCCCGACCACAAGCTGGTGGTTGAAACCGAGAGCCAGTCGCACATGAATTATATCCAGTGGGTTCGTTATCCGGCGATGAAGGATACGTTGCGCAGGCGCCGGGGGATAGTTGACCGCTATGTCCTTCGCCAGCCCATAACTTTTGCAAGCCCCGACGGCGTTCATCAGTTCCGCAAGACAATTAGTGACCAGAAAATTGCGGCGCGGTGCCCGTGGACCGGAGAGTATGTTCTTGAAGACAGCGCTGTATATTATTTCCGCCGCAGCGACCTGCCCATGTTTGACCGTGAGGATTACGATGCGATCAAGCAGGGCGAGACCACCCGTTCTGTTGGATATCACTATGTGTCCGACCTGCGGGTGTTGAGCAGGGTAAAGCTGAAGACCGGCACCACCCTCACCTTCGAGCTTGAGGACGACGACCAGCACCGGCAGGCGATTTTTACTGGCGGTAAAAAAGGCTCGGTCGCCCTGGCCATGAATGGCAAGCGCATAGAGCCGTCAAAGATTGCAGAGGTCGATCTTGACGAGTCGCGTTGGCATGATCTGGAGTTTTACTGCGTCGACGGCGTGGCGCGGGTTTTTGTGGACGGCACGGACAAACCGGTTATCGAGTGGAACCTCAGCCTTCCTACGCCGGACAGCGACGCGGTGGTTGAGCGTAGCGGGGTTATGGTCTCGGTGGGGAAGGGGCGGGCGGAATTTGACGACCTGAAGATTGACAGGGATATTCATTACTTCTCCGGCATCGAGCGGGGAATCAGGCGCGCCAGAAGCCGTTCGGGGCATTATGCCATGCGCTTTGACCGTTTTACCGTGGGCAAGGATTCGTATATGGCATTGGGCGACAACTCGCCATCGTCCAACGATTCGAGGTCGTGGGGTTGCGTCCCCGAGGCCAACCGGCGCGGGCCCGCCCTCTTTATCTGGTGGCCTTTGCGCAGGATTCATGCTATACAGATACCGGACTGATCCGGTTTACAGTAAGATATAATGTCTTTGTTTATTATTGAATTGATAGTGGCTGGAGAATCTGATGCCTCTTCTTGAAGTCAAGGGTTTGCAAAAAACATATGGTGGCCGCCGGGTTGTCGACGGCGTCGATTTTCATGTGGGCCGTTCCGAGATCGTCGGCCTGCTGGGGCCTAACGGCGCGGGCAAGACCACGACCTTCCGCATGGTTATGGGGATGATCCGTTCCGAAGCGGGGGCGGTTAACCTCAGCGGGGAGGATATCTCCAGCCTGCCGATGTACCAGCGCGCGCGGCGCGGGATGGGCTATCTCTCGCAGGAGCCGAGTATCTTCCGCAACATGACGGTGCAGGATAACGTGATGGCGATTCTCGAGACCCAGCACATGGACGCCCGTGAGCGCCGCGAGAGGCTGGCCGAACTCCTTACCGACCTCGGCCTTCTGCGCCTTTCCCAGAGCATGGCCGCCAACCTTTCCGGTGGTGAACGCCGGCGACTCGAGATCAGCCGCGCCCTCGTTACCAACCCCGAGATCCTTCTCCTCGACGAACCGTTCAGCGGCGTCGACCCCAAGGCCTGCGAGGATATCCAGAAGATCGTCTCCAACCTGCGGCAGCGCGGGATGAGCATTCTTCTTACCGACCACAACGTCTTCGAGACCTTTACCATCGTCGACCGCGCTTACATTATCCGTGACGGCCGCGTGCTCAAGCATGGCACTCCGCAGGAACTGGTCAATGACAAGGAGGCGCGCCGCCTTTATCTGGGTGACAAGTTCTCCGAATATGGCGAGGCCTTCAGCGAACTGCGCAAGCAGATCGAATCCAAGGGGCGTAGCGCCCCGGCCCCGCGCATCGGGCGCACTACGCGCATTATCCGCATGGAAGAGGCCGAGCACCGTCGCCAGATGATGGACGGGATGAAGAAAGATGCCCTGAGCGGCGAGGAAAAGAGTGACGAGCCAACCGCGGACGAGCAGCAGGGGAGCGAAGAGTAGTGGCTGGAAAATCTTCCGATTCCAAGTATCCCTGGATCGGGGCGGACAACCCTGATTATATTCGCTACATGGACGAGGAGTGGGGCATTCCCGTTCATGATGACAAGAAGCTTTTCGAGATGCTGGTGCTGGAAAGTTTTCAGGCGGGGCTTTCGTGGGCCACGATTCTGAAAAGGCGCAGCGGGTTCAAAAAAGCCTTCGCCAACTGGAATCTGAAAAAGGTGGCCGCCTTTGATGAAAACGATGTCGAGAGGCTCATGGGTGACGCGGGGATTATCCGCAATCGTCTCAAGATCACGGCGACCATCAATAATGCGAAACTGATAATCGGGCTCAAGTCCGAGTTCGGCTCTTTCGATTCTTATCTGTGGTCTTTCGTAGACGGTAAGCCGATAACGAGAAACAAGAAGAGCAAGAGCTGGTCGGATCTTCCGGCCGAGTCGCCGGAGTCTAAGGCACTCTCGAAAGATCTGAAAAAGCGCGGATTTAGCTTTGTTGGCTCTACTTGTATTTATGCCTTCATGCAGGCTGTAGGTATGGTCGACGACAGGATCTTCTAGCCCTTAATCTTTCTCGCGCATTTTGCCTTCGCCAGTTCGCCGTCAATAATGCTGTTGTAGTAATCCAGCCGCTGGCGGGTGTTGTCAAACTCTCCTTGAAAATTTCTGGTGTCGTCGAGATAGATAAGCGGCACGGGCAATTCCTTGATCGAGATGCCCGCGCGGGCGGCCTGGATGGTCATCTGCATGAACATTCCGTAACCGGTTTCCGAGATCTCCAGTTGATGCAGCGCCTTGAGGTTGTAAGCTCTGAACCCGCAGAAAGCGTCGGTAAGGTTATAGCCCGTAACCTCGTTCAGTCTCTGGGTTATGAACCTGTTTATTTCTTGCCGGGCAAGGAACGACTTCGAGAGCTTGGGGTATCCGTTCATATAACGGCTGCCCCAGATGAAGTCGGATCGTTTTTTGCATTTGCAGGTGCCGCAGCAGTGGGGGGTGATGGCCTTGATGAAATCCCGGATCAGGAAGGGCGAGTGCTGGCCGTCGGCGTCGAGGGTGATGACGTATTTGAAGCCGCGCTCGTAGGCATATCTGAAACCCTGGAGCAGCACCCCGCCCGCCCCCGCATTACTGCGGTTGTGGATGACGGAGATCGTATCCATGAGCTTGAGGAATTCGAGGCTCTTGTCGCGCGAATTGTCGTCTACGGCGAGCATGTCCCCGTCCCAGCAGAGGCGGATGGTGCGCATCACATCGGCTAATTGCGGCATCTCGTTATATACGGGAATCAGGACGAGAGTATCGCCCATCTTTTGGCATTCATTTATGATGTCGTATTTAGGCAGTTTAGCATTCATGGTGAGGATTGTATTCCATTGCCGCTTTCTTGCAAGAGCCGGTGCACATTCTGAATAAATTATTTTCAATCACTCGCTCAGGAACAGATGGTGCATGTCGGTGAAGGGGTCGGTATTCTCCACCACGCTGTCGATGAAATCGTTGCCGTAGAGGGCGGTAAAATATACGGTCCACGCAGAGAGTTCCTGATATGTCTCTCCCGGTAGGACGAATTTGCGCAGGCGGAAATAATTGCGTTTCGAATTCTCGCCGATCAGCGGGTCCTGTTGCCTGAAACGTTTTTCCATACCTTCCACGCGCCCGAGGAATTTCTCATGCTCCCTCGTGAGTTCGTTCAGGTTCTGTAGATCCTGATGCCGCAGGTCGCACTCAAGAGAGCGGAAGGCTTTGGATATGTTTTCCCTGAACTGGTCGAAAGCGTCCGACTGGCCCGATCCGCGCTCGCTGGCCGCGTTTTCGAAGTCGCTCCACTCCCATCCGGCTGCAATGAGCTTGTCGAGAGGAAGTCCGAGCTTGTCCGTGGTTTTTGCCAGCGATTTTTTCAGCACCGTTCCCGCCGCGCGCGGTATCATGAGCGGCATCTTGACGCCGAAATGTTTGCACAAGCCGCGGAGC
>JAFGWW010000067.1 GCA_016936955.1 Planctomycetota bacterium
CCGCGACCGCGAGACTTTCGAGCAACTGCTCGAAGTCAGGCTGACAGAAGAGCAGCGCGATAATTTCAAAAAAACAGTCAACCGGTTCCCCATGTCTATCACGCCGTATTACATGTCGCTTATCGACACGAACGACATGGAAAACGACCCGGTATTCAAGCAGAGTTTCCCCTCTTCAAGCGAGCTCATAATATCCCGATCCGACATGGCCGACCCGCTCCATGAAGACGCGGACAGCCCGGCCGCATGCCTCACCCACCGTTATCCTGACCGCGTGCTTTTCCTTGTAAGCAACACCTGCGCCATGTATTGCCGCCACTGCACCCGCAAGCGCCGCGTAGGCGACATCGACAACATCCCGGACAGAGCGGCTATGGATGAAGGGATAGAATACATAAAGAATCACCCAGAGGTTCGCGACGTCCTCCTGAGCGGAGGTGATCCGTTCCTCCTGAGCGATTCGCTGCTGGATGAGATACTCGGAAAGTTAAGCGCAATTGATCATGTGGAGATAATAAGGATAGGAACCCGTACGCCCGTCGTTCTCCCGCAGCGCATAACTCCGGACCTGGTTAAGACATTAAAGAAACATCACCCCGTCTGGATTAACACCCACTTCAACCATCCGCGTGAGCTGACAAACTCTGCCCGTCGCGCCCTTGCGATGCTTGCCGACGCAGGCATCCCCCTCGGCAACCAGTCGGTTCTGCTTTCGGGCGTAAATGACTGCCCGCGAATCATGCGCGCGCTGGTCCACAAATTGGTGGCAAACCGGGTACGCCCTTACTATCTATATCAGTGCGATCTCTCCGAAGGCCTTAGCCATTTCCGCACCCCTGTGGGCAAAGGCATTGAAATCCTCGAAAGCCTGATTGGGCACACCACTGGCTTCTGCGTGCCGACTTATGTTATCGATGCCCCGGGCGGCGGCGGCAAGGTTCCGGTTATGCCGAACTATCTGATCTCATGGTCGACCAACAAGGTTGTGCTGCGAAATTACGAGGGCGTCATCACCACATATAAAGAACCCGACGCTTACGAACCGACCTTCTGTGACCGTAACTGCGAGAAGTGTGACTTGCAGCTCTCGCTAAATGATGCCGACGAACGCCGCGCAATCGGTATTGAAAAGTTGCTCTGCAACCACGATACGACCATATCGCTGGTGCCGCAGGATAACCTCCGCCACGAGAGACGGGAGCAGGAATAAGATGAAACCGGAAAATTACGTCATCAGGCTATGCCTGCTTCTGATGTTTTTATTCATGGCGTCTGTCTCCCCGTCAGGCGCCGGTGAAAACGCCGAAAATGGCAAGCCGCTCAAGACTGCACTTACGGGCAAGTTCCCCCCTTTCAGCTTTTACGACAACAAGGGAGAGCTTGCAGGGTTTGATGTGGATATGTCCCGTGAGATAGCCAAACGTATCGGACGCAAAAGCGAGATCATTGCCACCGAGTGGGATGGCATTCTTGCTGGCCTCCTTGCGGGTAAGTATGACGCGATTGTTGGCTCGATGGCGATTACGCCGGAACGGCAGCAACAGGTGAACTTCACTGCGCCATATTATTACAGCGGCGCACAGTTATTCGTCCACCGCGACAACCCGAAACGCCTCTACTCCATTGACGACTGCGCAAAAGCAAGAATCGCCGTCGTCCTCGGCGAAACCTACCAGCACTTCCTCGAAACCAACTATCCGGAAGTTGAGGTGGTTACCCTGAAATCAGGAGCCGAGATTTTTGAGATGCTTTCGCAAAAGCGCATAGATGGGTTTGTTACCGACAAGCTTGTGGGCTCGTGGCAGATACAGAAAGCGGGGCGTGACTTTGTCGCCGTTGGCGATCTTCTTTACAAAGAGTCCATAGCCATTCCGGTGCGAAAAGACAACCCGGAACTTCTTGAAGCAATCAACGATGCTCTTGCAGGAATCGAGTCGGACGGCACCCTGAAGAAAATCCACGACAAGTATTTCAGCCTCAGTTCGGGAAGGAAAACCGGGAATTCGGGCGAGCTGAGCAATTCCATAATCGCCGAAAAGCTTCTCGCTGGCTTCGGCATAACCCTGATCATCGCCGTAGCGTCAATTGCGCTCGGCTTTATTCTCTCCATACCATGCGGTGTAATACTCACCTACCCCAAAGCTATGGCATCCTTGCCGTACATGGTCGTTCGCACCATAGTGGACTTCCTGCGCGGCACGCCCGTGCTTATCCAGCTGCTGTTCGTCTGGATGGGGATGGGGCTTACTCCGTTCAAGGCCGCGATTCTGACCCTTGGCATAAATTCCATGGCCTATATGTCCGAGGTTATCCGCGCCGGACTGATGAGCGTAGACCCGGGGCAGGCTCTGGCCGCTCAGGCGCTTGGCCTTACCAAGCTACAGCGATTCCGTCATGTAATATGGCCGCAGGCTTTCAGAATTGCCATACCGCCCCTCATGAATTCGGTGGTAGCCCTGATCAAGGACACCGCCCTCGTTGCCGTTATCTCCATCCCTGAGGTGATCCGCGAGGCGCAGTCAATTATCAGCATCACCTTCGAACCCGGCAAGTATTACATGGTGGTGGCTGTCATGTTCTTTGTAGTGACCTTTCCCCTGATGAAGATGGCCGGGCTTCTTGAGAAAAGGATAAAGCAGAAGGGATTTGCCCATGATTAAAGTCGAGACGCTCAACTTTTCATACACCGACGGGACGCAAGCCCTGTTCGATATCAACTGCGAATTCCCCTCCGAACATATTTTTGCCGTGATGGGAGACTCTGGTTCCGGCAAGACTACCCTGCTCAACTGCATAGCCCGGTTCCTTATGCCGCAGACGGGGAAGATTACGATCGATGATCAGGATACAAGCGGGATGGCCGAGATCGACCTGCGCAACAAGGTTGGGGTAGTCTTCCAGCGGCTCCATCTGTTTCCGCACCTTAATATCTTACAGAATATGATGCTCGCGCCCACCCTCGTGCAGAACAGGCCGGTAAAGGAATTACGGAAAGAGGCAAGCGAAATGCTCGAACGCCTCGGCATACCGGAGCTTGCTGAAAGTTATCCGTCCCAAGTCAGTGGCGGGCAGGCGCAAAGGGCAGCTATCGCGCGGGGACTGATGCTCAAGCCGTCATACATGCTGCTTGATGAACCAACCAGCGCCCTCGATGCGCGCACCAGCGAAGAGTTTGCCTTGTGGCTTAAAGAACTGCGCGAAGACACAAGCTTCATTGCTGTTACCCACGACCTTCTCTTCGCCAGGGCAGCCGCCAGACACGGCATGTATATGGAACAGGGAAAGATCGCTTCCCAGGGCGTTATTGAAGATGTAACCGCTGCGCACTGTTAATCAGGAAAGGACACATGCAATACGACACAACCACATATATCAACGACTCGATGATCCAGTACGGCCAGATGAATGACCGCATATATCTCATGAAACTCGGGAACGAGAACCCGTCCTTCATTGTTGGCGAACTGGATAAGCTTGCCGAAGAAGAGCACCTCGGTAAAATTTTCGCCAAGGTTCCAGCGAACGCGGAAAAGCCTTTTTATGAAGCCGGATATCTTTGTGAAGCGCGGATCCCCGGGTTCTATAAGGGGGAAGAGGAAGCCGTATTCCTTGGCAAGTTTATCAACAGAAGCAGAATAGCGCCCACCGACCCACAAAAGCTCTCAGATGTCCTCGCAATTACCGAAGCCAAATCCGGCAAGGTTGACAGTGCTCCCGAACTCAAGAAAGGCTTCACGTACCATCACTGCCGTGAGGAAGACGCAGAGGAGATGAGTAAGGTTTACGCGGAAGTATTTCCCACCTACCCTTTCCCGATCCATGACCCGAAGTACCTAATAAAGACCATGCACAGCAACGTGCTTTACTTTTCTATCAGGCACAAAGGGGAGATTGTCTCCCTTTCTTCGGCAGAAATGGACAAGAACAACCTTAACGTTGAAATGACTGACTTCGCCACCCTTCCCGACTGGCGCGGTAATTCTTTCGCAACCTTCCTGCTGGCAAAGATGGAAGCTGATATGCGCAAACTCGGCATTAAAACAGCCTATACAATTGCGCGTGCTCTTTCGCCTGGAATGAACATAACTTTTGCGCGCATGGGATATACTTACAGCGGCCGGCTCATAAACAACACCAATATCTCAGGCAAAATCGAATCAATGAATATCTGGTACAAAAGCCTCGTGTAATTAGACTTTATTCATGGCAAGACCATTAACCCTAAATGTATAACATAACACTGGATTCGTTTCAGAGGGTCAGGTCAGCCTACCCTAGACGCGTTCGGGTTTGCGGTGTGACTTGATCGATTGCGGCACGCTTTTCGTTTCGATCAGATAGTTGTAAAACTTGCGCGAGATACCGTTGTGATAGGCTGGATGGGAGCCTTTATAGATCCGCTGCTCTGGCTTCAGGAAACGGAAATGCTCGAAGCCGATTCCCATGACGCCGTCCGGGGAGAGGAGTCCGTCCCACGAACGCGGATCATTCTCGCCCTGAAGTCCCTCGGCGTAAAAGGTTGCGCCGTCACAGTAATCAACCAGCACCGCCCCATAAACCTGAAGGCATTCGGCGATCTGTCTGGCACCTGGTGTAAGGTCGAAAGAATCCAGATTGAGGCCGGGGTCAAGCTGCATGGTAATTCCCTCAGGAATGCCG
>JAFGWW010000068.1 GCA_016936955.1 Planctomycetota bacterium
CTTGATATCTTTCCAGCGTTGCACCTCGGTCTCGCTTTGCTTGCCCGAAAGTTCCTTGAACTTCAGCAGGTTCGCCTCCGCTCCGGTAGTGAGGGTCTGGGACTCGTTCTGGTAATGGTCCATCACTAGCAATTCCAGCTCCGCGTGGTTCATGACAGGCATTACCTTTTCCGCAATGCGGTTCATGTTACGATACGAACCCTGCAACTTGAAAGCCGGTTCGGTTCTGTACTCGTCGGCCTGGGCGGCGGAGCGGATATATTCAAGGTTGACCGACAGGATCACGTCGCGCACGCGCAGCAACTTGGTTATGACCGAGACAAACTCGCCCATCTCGTCGGCGGAATAATTCCCTTCAAGCTCCACGCCGTCGCGCACACCAGTCTCGGCGATCTTGATAATCGAAAGCACATCCTTCTGTGAACGACTCGCGAGTTTACCGAGAACGGGATTGCTGGTAAGGGCATTCTCTATATAACTGAGCTTGAACCATTCCGCGTTGTCGCCAATGATGTCGCCGAGGTTGTAAGTATCGGCACGGTTGGCGAGCATGTCGGGGATCTTAAACGCCTCGCCGCTTTCGGTGTAGGGGTTGCCGGCCATGACCACGCAGACCTTCTTGCCGCGTAAATCATAAGTCCGGGTGCGACCCTTGTAGACGCCTTCGATCTTGCGTTGGGCGTCGCAGAGGGAGATAAACTTCTGGAGAAATTCGGGATTGCAGTGCTGAATGTCGTCGAGATAAATCATCACGTTGTCGCCCATCTCAAGCGAGAGGCTGAGTTTTTCCAGTTCCTCACGGGCGGCCGCGTTAGGCGCTTCCGACGGATCGAGAGACGTCACCTGATGGCCGATAGCGGGGCCATTTATCTTCATGAAGATAATGCCCATGCGGTTTGCGATATACTCCATAAGCGTAGTCTTGCCGTATCCGGGAGGCGAGACCAGAAGCAGCAGACCCATGAGGTCGGTGCGTTTGTTGTTGCCAACTACGCCGATCTGCTTGGCCAGATTATCGCCAACCAATGGCAGATAGACCTTATCGAGGAGACGGTTCCTGACGAAAGAGGTCAGGACGCGCGGGCGGAATTCCTCAAGCCGCATCTCGTCGCGCGCTTCGTCGACAAACTGCTTTTTCATCTGCTGGAAAGTTTCGAAAGCGGGAACCGTGCGGCTTCTGAAATTCTCCAGACGCACCATGAAGCCGGTGAAGTGAAGATTGTACTCCCCTTCCACGAGAAGAGCGTGACTCCCGGACATCCCGCCTATCTTCCGTTCTATCGATACTGGCGAGACATCCTTGCTCTCGAACCCGCCAACATAAAGCAGAGCGGCAACCTCGTCGCGATACTCGTCTTTCATATTCTCATTCGCGGAGATGAAAACTTCAACCCAGTCGCGCAAAAGCGAGAAAGCTGAGATCACGTCGTGCCCGAGTTGGCCAAGCGATTCAGACAATTCTCCAGACGCCCCCATCTTGGTCACATGCTCATTGAAAAGCTTGTGAATATCCGCAGCTTCGACGCTTACCGGGTGCGCTTTGCCGGAAGCCATGACATTCAGCAGATACTCGGCCGCGAAAGGCGCAAGCGTCTCGTCGAACAGGCCGGAAGATGCGGCAAAGGCGGCGATGCGGTCTTTGATCTCGGAGAAGGTTTCGTTCTGCATGCCGCGATAGCGGAACACGCGGGTCAGGGCGCCGAACCCCTTCATCTTCGACTCGATAATCCGCTTGCGCTCCCTGTCGCCGAACTGCTCCCAGAAGACGCGGGCAAGCGCGCGGGCGCGGGTGTGGTATCTCAGCATTCCGATATCGCGGTGCAACTCTAGCAGATTTCGGAGAATCAGCGACGCGTCGCGATCATGAACGCCCTTTACATATCCTTCTGCGTAGCGTGGCGCCATAAATTGCTGCGTGTAAGCCGCGAGACCCTTCTCGTCCATGGCAAGAAGCTCTTCCGCTTTTCCGTCATCTTTCGTGTTTACCACCGAGTCGAAGATCAGGTAAGCCAGATATTCGGAGCGGTAAACGGTATCCGTCTCGCTGACGATCTCCTGCGACCAGACGGCGCGGGTGGCGTTGAACTTCTCGTCTGTAATGCGCTCGAAAAAGTCGGTGCCGGTGAGGTGAAGGAACATATCATCGTCGCGACGAACAACTGTGAGATCAAGCGCCTGCGTGTTTACCGAGAAATGATGGTTGCCAAGCTGGATAACGTTCTCGCCACCGACGAAAAGCTCCTGCTTGTCCTTGAGCTGGCGGACAGAATCTTGCTGGATGGTCTTGAGGCGGCTCTGCACATCATCCGCCTTAACCGAATCGCCCATCTTCTCGAGCTGGGTGATTACGTCGCGCACCTTCTCGATCATCAGGTCGGAGGCAAAGTAACCGTTAATCTCGGTCACCGTCTCCATGGTCGCGGCACGGGTGCGGATGCCTTTCAGTATCCTCTCTGCCGAACGCATGAGGGCGTCGGCCTTTTTATTTCTAACTTCTACCAGCTGAATCTTGCGCGATTCAAAGGCGTTGTATATCTCTTCGCGTTTCTCGGAAAGTTGCACCACGAATTCGTCAAATTCCGCGAAGCGACCTTCAAGCTCCTCAAGCTGGATCATCACCTTGGAGAGATATTCCTCGCAACGTTCCGGCGTGTCGCAGACATCAAGATAATTGATAACCGCCTGGTTGAGCAGTTTCATCTGCGAACCGAACTCGGCCACGCCCTCGACCGATGCGAGGCTCTGGATCTTATTTTTGAGAGCCGAGCGGACACGGTTCAGATTAGAATATATATCGGAAATACTCTCGATAATCGTCGTGCGCTGGGTCGTATCCTCAATCTTGAGGTTACTTACGATATCGATAAGCATTTCCAGTTCGGAACCGCTGGAAGAGACCTCTTCCTCCACCGCCTTTGCGTCGGCTACTTTTTCGAGGGCAGGTATCCCCTCCTCTATGGCGGCAACGCGTTCGTTGTACGGATCAAGCGACTCTGGCTTGAGCAGGAACTCGACGCACTTCTGCGCCATCGCCTCCGCCTCTTCGCCAAGTTCTTTTTCAATTCCGTCAACCCGCGTAAGATCCATGTAACGCACATCGCGCAGGGAAATTACTTCACCCCGGACGGAGCGCAGATCAGCCAGAGCCTTGACGAATTCGTCGATGTGTTCAAAGCGGCTCTTCCTGATAAACGAAACGGTCTCTGACATCTTCTGCGAAGCCGAAGCGAGAAGGTCGACCGCGCTCCTGCGCATGCGCAGAACCTTCTCGTACTCATCAATCGCCCCTTTCGCAGCGTTACGGATTTCAAGAAGAGGTTGGCCAAGATTGCAGGCGTCATCGCTCTTGATCCAGAAATATGCGTCAAGAAGATCGGTAGACTGCTTTACGATATCAAGATAAAGATTGGCGTAACTGTCTTCGCGGGTGATAAGGTTAAGGACAGTATTGCACCCCGCCATGCAACGCACGATATCGCGATTGCCTATCTTGTATAGATACGAATCCTGCTCCGCCTCGGTCACATAGTTCGGGCCGGTGTATGGAGTCTGCCATATCTGAATGGCGTGATATTTCTGCGGCTCGTTCTGGGCGCGGAAATATATCAGCTCGCCGTTCTCAAAGAGTGAATATCCGTGGCAGACGATCGGCGTATCCACCACCCGCTCGATCATATTGTAAGAGAGAAGAATATATGTGCCGCTCTCGCGGTTGAAAAATTCGTAAAGCGTGTCCTCGCCGTTCGAGGAGGGAATCCGCTTCTCGAAGAGCATGTCGGGAAGGTTATTATCAAAAGTCTTGTACTCGCCGGTCTGGAGATAATAACCGCTTGAAAAAATCAGCCCGTGATCCTCGGGGAGCAGAACGCAAGAATTCTGCAGGTCGTCAATGCGCAGGGCAGACTTCGCCTTCTCGCTGTAGACGATGTAACGGTAATCTTTTTCCTGATAAGGCTTGATTTTCAGCAGGATAAGATTGCCCACGCAGGCGTAATTCATCTCGCTGTCGTCAAGGGTCTGGTCGGGGTCGTCCACAGGTTCGGAGAAAATACCCGCGCCGCTTTCCGTATTATCCTCGACCTTTATGGTCAGGTCACCGCCTACAGTCTCGACAAAGATCCGGTCCTCGATAGAGACGTGCGGGAATTTTCCGTTGCGATGCATCTCGCGGGTGCAGCGGGTCCACTCGAACTCGTGCTGCGAGGGGAAGCGATATTCATGATCGCTTCTGTTGCCCATATAAACAAGCTTCTCGCCATCAATAGCCCACTTGAAAGTCTTGACGTCAGATACAGCCTTGCCGACGCGGAAGACCATGAAGAGATGGGGGCCGATCACGGCAAACTTGGCGAATATGGTGCTTTTGTAATAACGGTAAAGATCGCTGAAATCAGACCTGAACTGCTCGTCATTGATTATATCCAACCCCGCGTCACGGAACTGGTGGTCTTCATATAAATAACAGGCGAAAACGTCTTCCAGCGTATACTCGCTGCGCAGGCCGATATGGACGTTATAGCCGAAGAGCAGAACATTGCCCACGGCGATCATGTCGCGCGGCACGCAGTTGTTCGCGGTGGTCACACGCTCGGTGCTGATTAGTGTTGGCTCAATCGCGCCGAAGGTCGCCTTGCGGGCGGCGTTTAACTTATCTATCCGGCCGCGCAACTCCTCGCCATGCGAGAGGAGGCGGTTGCGGATAATCTCGTAGGTGCCGGTTTCGAGGCCGGGGGATGACGCATCACCCTGCTGTTCTTCGGTGTCTATGATTTTATCTGGTTCAGGCATTGTAAAATCCCTGTCTGAGAATATCGTTAAAGAGAGACTCCTCCCCTCCCAAATGCACGAGAGGGGGAGGAATCAGGGGATGATTATTTTACCGACTTGCCGAGCAGTCCGCCCACCATCCTGTCGGCCAGGCCTGCGTGCTGGGCCGCGGTAGCCATGCCCTGCAGGGCAAGCTTGGTGTCGTCGCTGTCGGCCATGCCGAAGAGCTTGGCGAGGAGAGCCGATACGGTAAGGTTCTTGACATCCTCGGTGCTCATGCCGAACCTGCCGATGAACTTCTGGATCTGGTGCTTGAAGTTATCGCCGTCACCGTTGAAGAAAGTCTTCTTGATGTCGCTCAGGGCGTCGGAAGAATCGACCAGCCTGTCCACCTGCTTACCTTGGGTGATGGAGCTGACGATCTTGTCGAAGAACTGTCCGTCGCCGCCGACAATGTCGATCTTGGCCTGTTTGAGCGCCTCGCCGACGATACTCGCCTGCTGCTCGGCGATCTCGCGCTGGACGTCGATTGCCTTGAGCTGGATCTGAAGATCCTTGTTGAGGTTGAGTTTGAATTCCTCGTGCTCGCGGCCGACTCCGTCGAAGAGCTTCATCGCTTCGGCCTTCTCCTTGATACCGGTGGCGTCGGCGGTGAACTTGAGCTCCATGGCCTTAGCCTCGGCGATACCCTTCTTCTCGATAACCGTCGCTTCGGCGGTGCCGTACTGCTCGGTCGCGTGGGCCTTGGCCTCGAGGGCGCGGGCTTCACCCATACCAAGAACCGCTTCTTCCTGCGCCTTGGCGTCGGCGAGAATCTTGCGGGCATCCGCTTCTTTTTCCGACGCGGTGCGCTGGGCTTCCGCTTCTATTACCAGCTGCTCCGCCTGTTCTCTGGCCGCAAGCTTCTCGGCTTCGGCACTGACAGTCTTCTTGACCTTATCCATCTCCGCCTGCTCGCTCGCCTTGGTTACGGCAACCTTTTTGGCGCGGTCGGCGGTGGCGAATTCCCTGGTGTCAAGAATATGCTGCTCTTCCTCGACCACCGTGCGTTCAACCGCAACACGCTCGCGGATCACATCCTGAATATTCTTCTTCTCCACCTCAACCGCCTTGTCCTTCTCGATCTGGGCGAGAGTAACAACGCGCTCGCGTTCGGTCTGCTCAAGCGCGCGGTCCTTTTCTATGCGTTCTAGCTCGACCTTGTCGGTGCGCTCCTTGTTGCGCTGGGCGACGATGATCTGGCGCTGCTTGTTCTCTTCCTTGACCGCAACCTCTTCTTCGGTGTGGATTCTCGCAGCTTCCGACTTCAGCTTTTCTTCCGACTCAACCTGCTGCGCCGCAGCCATTTCACGGGCGGTAACCTCAAGGATTTCGCGTTTCTGCTTCTGCTCCGCCTCTGCCTGCTGGCGTTCGAGTTCGAGAATGGTTTCACGCGCCTCGACGTCCTGCTTCTTGATGGTCTTTTCCTTCTCGCGCTCAATATCGTTGGCAAGAATGGCCTGCTTGGCGGTAAGGTCGGTAATTTTCTTGATGCCTTCGGCGTCGAGAATATTGCGCGGATCGAGCTTATCGATCGGCGTCTGCTCAAGATAGTCAATCGCCGCGTCGTCAAGGATGTAACCGTTCAGATCAGTGCCGATAACCTTGAGAATTTCCTCTTTGAAGCGCTGACGATTGGTATAAAGCTCGACAAAATCGAATTGTTTACCGACAGACTTGAGTGCTTCGGAAAACTTGGCGTCGAAAAACTCGACAAGGGCCTGCGGAGCACTCGCCCGTGCGCAGCCTAAACATTCGGCCACGCGCAGGACATGATCCTGACTTTTGTTGACCCGCACGAAGAAGGCAACCTTCACATCGGCGCGCATATTATCCTTACAGACAAGGCCGTTTACGCCCATGCGGTCAATCTCGATACGCTTGACACTGATGTCCATTATCTCCTGGCGATGAATAACAGGGACAATGAACATGCCGGTAAAGGAGACTTTAGTGCCGCTCATACCGGTTCTGATGAGAGCAGAACCCTGCTCCACCTTGACGAAGCACTTGATAAACATGCCCAGTAAGCCAAAGACCACCACAACCCCGAAAATAACCGCGGCGAAAATAACCATAGTGGGAACACTGGCAATCGTAACAAAAGGTGTCATCTCTCTCCTCCGTTTCTAAAGGCATGTGCCTCAAGGTCATGGCTCGTCCAATCAGGGACAGCCACAGCAAAGTTAGTATCTAAGCCCCGACCGCCACTAGGGGATTTACTTTCTGAACAACCACTTCGTATATATCAAATCCAAACAGATTTCCCGAAATTTCTTTTATCATTGCAGCGCGCAGGACATCCTGTGATTCGAGAACCTCATCAAGCTCCATTCCACGGCAAACACGTTCAAGAGTTCCTTCAAATTTCGGCCGAAAAAGAGCAGCCAGCAGTTGCGCGTCGTTCACCTTGTCCACACCAACCTCTTGCGCAACTTTAAGGATAGACGCTGCGGTGTGTATCGGCATCACCCACACGCTCACACGCAGATCAGCCTTTTCCCCTCCTTTGAAAGTCGCGCATTCCTGGCCTTCAAAGGTAACATCAATTTGACGCGCCGTAATATCCATTATTTCATAATCATGGATTACCGGGACGACAAACATGCCTGTAAAGGAGACCTGATGTCCGCCAAGCCCGTTTTTTATGAGCGCAGTCCCCTGCTTTACCTTGTGAAAACATTTAATAAACATTCCCAACCAACCGAATATCACCACAACCCCGAAAATAACCGCAGCGAAAACAACCATAGCAGGAACACTGGCAATCGTAATAAAAGGCGTCATATCTCTACTCCGCAGCCAAAAGCATGCGCCTCAAATTCATGGCTAGTCCAATCACCGACAGCCACACTATAATTATTTGCAGAACACCCGTCTCTCTATACCGGCGAGTCCGACTTCTCAACCGTATAGACGCCCGTGTCTTTATCGTATTTAACAAGAAGCGCGTAGTCACCCTTCTTCAGGGTCTGCCCGTCACGGGTCACGGCGTTGAGGGTAAGCATGGCATTATCCTTGCCCTTGAGTTCTACCTGCCCGAAAGATTCAGTAACTTCGCTTGTGAGAACCGTGCCGACAGAACCGGTCAGAATCTCAACTGTGGTTTCATCCTTGCTCAGTTCGCGGAATATTTTAGCCATCGGCGTGGTTATAATCTTTACCACAACCATGCTCACGATGAGGATCGGCAGGAACATGGCCAGGGCGGTCAGAATCGAATTATTCCCGAGATAATAATTGCCGAGCACCGATATCACCCACATACTGAGAGCCAGAATGCTTACAATAACCATGATCGGCATCTGACCCACATTCAGGAAGTGGAGAAATCCCATCATTACCCCACCGCCCTGAACATCCCCGTGCATATCCGCATCAGCGTGAAGATCGGCATCGGCATGGAGGTCGGCGTGCATGTCAACATGCACATCCATATCCACATCCGTGTGGGCGTCAACATCAAGATCAAGGGCGTCGATATCCAGCGCTCCGAGGATGACCATGATCCAGTAGAAGAGAGCAAATATCAACAGAGCGGTATAGGGCAGATTTACCCACGAGACGCATATTTCAAGAAATTGCATTATTTCTGCCATCAGACCATCCCCCCGATTTATATATATTCGTTGACTGCGATTTGGACCAGCTCGTATCCTATTTCCGCCCCAAAAAACTGGCAAGCGTAAAAAGAGGCAATTGCCCGGGTATTTTGCTTTCCCTTAACCAACACTTTGAATTCTATATCTACCCGCCATCAACCGCCATTACGAAAACGCGCCATGTTTATAACAACCCATGCCCGGGATGAGCGCATTCAAAATGATATCGGGGAGCAGCACAATCGAGCATTTGCCGCACACATGCACGACACACGCAAATATATAGAGAAACAGCTTGGGGAAAATTACGGGAAATGGCGTTTAATCAGACGGCTTTGACCGTGCCGCGTTCAACCACATGAAGCGGGGCTACCGGCGGAACCGGCTCGTCGGCCAGATATGCCTTGACCGCCTCGGCGACGGATTCGGCAGGGTAATGCATGGTGGTTATATCGGGGCACAAGGAGACAAAGGTGGGGCTGTCGTCCACCCCGAGGACAGAGATATCGTCCGGCACCTGCATGCCGTTGTCGGACAGATAACGTATCGCGCGGAGTGCGAGCCAGTCGTTATGGGCGAAGACAGCGCTTGCACCGAAATCTTTGATCCGCCCGAGCAGACTTGATTCATCAAAATCATTGAAAACCCGGCAGCTCAATCCTCGACGGGAAAGCTCACGCTCAAAGCCCTTCGCGCGATCCAACACGGCCTGGCTTTTATTATCGTAGGTAAGGTGAATTATTTTTTCATGTCCCTTGTCGGCAAGGTATGCGGCCGCGACCCGGCCGGACTCCACCTCGTCAGGCAGGATGTGAATGCAATCTCCCTTGCAGGGGTTTATCAGGACGATAACGTCCATGCTCTTCGTGATCCCGTCCGGAATCTCCGGCTTGGTTCTGGGCGGCACCAGAATCGCCATGCGGGCGCGACGGGCGGCGAAGTCGTTCAGCGCGGAGAGGCACTCCTCCTCATCGTTCACCTGGGTAATGAAAAAGCGGTACCCGTCCGGGGCAATTGCCTCGCGGATAGTATTGAGAAGATCCATGAAAAATGGCGTGTTCGTGGAGGGGACGATAGCACCCACGGTTTTCCTGTCACCGGTAAGAAGTTCCCGAGCGGCGGGATGGGGGCGGTAGCCGTGCTTCTGCGCCATGGCCAGAATGCGGGCTTTGGTATCCTTGCTGATGCCGGGGCGGTCATGCAGGGCACGGTCAACCGTACCCTGCGAGACGCCACATATTTTAGCCAGCTCAAGAGAACTGATCATTCAATAACCTCTATCCTTTCAATTTCGATCTCGCCGTCGACTATCTCCACCAGCGGCTTGCCGTCTTTCATGCAGACCGAGCCGTAGCCGGTGGCGGTAGCGAGGAACGACCTCCAGTCCCCGTCGATCTGCGGGCGGAGATACAGGGTCTTATCGACCGCGTCGTAACGCTGCCCCGTAAGCCCCTGAAGCAGGCCGTAACTCGCCATGGCGCGGGCATACCAGTGGCCGCACTCGTACTCGTTGAACGGGTTACGCGCGATTCCATTATACCGACTTCTCACCGCCCGCACAACCTCCAACCCTTCTTCCACGCAACCGTTCATCATAAGCTGGGACGCCACCTGATACTCAATCCCCGTCCAGAC
>JAFGWW010000069.1 GCA_016936955.1 Planctomycetota bacterium
TACCGGCGTCCTCTGGCGCATCCGCTGCAACCGCATGCCGATCAGCTACGGCGCGGCCGATATAAAACTCTTTTCCGAAGAGACTGACACCCCCCTCCCGGGCGGAGAGCATGCACAGTGGGCCGCGTGGGCTTCGGGAGAGATGAAGGAAAAATATGATGCGTGGTGGCATCAGAAACGGGCCGATTTCCACATTAAACTTGCCAAGCTGCTGCAGAGCTACCGCGAAGACATGAAGCTGTATTACTTCAACTGGGACCCCGACAAGTTCGGCATGATCGAGCCTGACATAACCGCGTGGGGCTTTGTGAGCAAGGTCGTCAAGCCCGGGCCCGAAGGAGGTCGCGCCGCTTACGTGAAGGAAAGGGAACTGCGCAAAACCTTCACTGCTGATGATTATATCTACGTCATGAAGAGCGGCAATTTCGGCCATGCGTTCTATAATCTCAACCGCGCTGATCTCGGCATCCGTCCCGAACTTTACAAGGACGAAAAAAATATCCAGATCTTCGCGCCGGCCAATTATCTCTGCTACGCCGACAAGCCGAAGTATCTGAACTATTTCCAGACTGGTGACGGGCTTGCAGTAAGCAATGTTGTCTCTTACGACGAAATCGGGGCGCGCAGTATTAACCCGAAATACGAAGGAAATATGATAACCCCCGCAAACGGCGCCTTCAGCATGGCGCTTGAGTTGCTGCCCTATTTCCACGGCGACGCGCGCACTCTGAATTACACAGTATACACTTACGGCCGCGGTTTTGCCGACGCCCATCGCCGCTTCGCCCAGGCCTTCCTCGCCCTTCCCGCGATTAAGGGTGCGGTGGTGGATCAGGGTGACGAAGACCTCAAGGTTCGCACATACCCGTCGGAAAGCGGAACCTATGTGGGCATTGCCTTCAAGGGTTACGCGGGAAAGATGCTGACCGTCAAGATCAGCACGGACAAGGAAAAGCCGACGGTCGAGGACCTTGTGACCGGTAAGACAGTACCCTTCACTCTTAACGGCGGGGAGCTTATCTTTGAGCTTGAGTCCGGGCCCATGGAACTGAACGCTTATCTTGTTCGCTGATTGGTGTCACACGAAAGGAATAATAATGAACCGTATCCCCCGTATCTTTTTTATCCTGATGCTTGCCTTTGCTGGAAAATGTCTCGCAGGCGAGAGCCTTACTGCGAGCGCGAAATATACGGATAAAGCGCCGGTCATTGACGGCCTCCTTGCCGACGAATGCTGGAAAGACGCGCCAGCTATCGAAGGTTTGCAGCCATCTATTAACGGGAAGTATCAGGCTGATATAGACAAGAGCCCTACAGCTATCCGCCTGCTATGGGATGCGGAATATCTGTACGTCAGTTTCTCCTGCCGTGACGATGACATCTTTGTCACCGGCACTGTCCCGCACGACGGGAATATTTATTCCGAAGACGCCTGCGAGGTCTTTATCGACGCCAAGGGCGACGGGCGCCAATGGTTCGAGATTCAAGTCAATCCGCTCAATCAGACCCTTGACCTTATTCATTTCTTTCTTGGCGATACCTCCGATGTTACGCCCACAGGTCGACTTTCGTCGAAGGAGGTTGCGCGCGACCGTTGGTATTTCCGTTCGTGGGAGGCGGAGGGCTTGCGCACTGCAAGCGGCAGGATTGTGGAGGACGGCAAGGTTGTTGGCTGGACGGTTGAAATGGCGATACCGGCCGCAAGCATAATGAAACGCCTCGGCGGCGGGGAGTTGAAGCCCGGGAAGATCCGCGCGAATTTTGTCCGCTATGACTACTATCCTGCCGACAAGAAGGGCAAGCGCAAATCAATGTTCATGAGCTGGGCCGCAGTCGAATACGGCTGCCCCCACATCTCCCCCGGCGCGATGGGGACGGTGGTGCTTGAGGAAAAGAAAGAACCCGAGCCTAAAGAGTAATTTGTTTGCCTACAGTTGGACTTGGCTTTCATCAATCTATAACGCCTGCAGGGAATTGATAGCATCCCTGCGGGCGTTGGTGTTTTCCATCCCTGTGCGGCTTTACTCGATGATGATGCTCCGGCTGGTCTGGTTGCCATCCATGTCTGTCGCCGTTAGTGTGGTGACGTGTGGCGTGCCTGTGATGTTAATCTCGCTCTGCCATGTACCGTCCTGGTTTACTGTTGCCGGTGTGCCGTTCACGCTGAGGGTGTCGATTCCATTGCCCAGGTCGGTTACCGTGCCGTTGATTGTTATGCTGGTTAAAGTCAGTTCGGGCGGGGTCATATCTTCGGAAGGTGAGGCCGGGACGGCGTAACATTCAAACTCGCGCAACTCCATCAGCAGTCCCGCCGGCGCCTGACATAGAACGCGCACGCGGTCGGTCGTGATCCCGGCGAGTGATGCCTCGCTCCAACCTTCTGTCTCGCTGGTTAAATATTCAAAAGCGTCTATCCATTCGCCGTTATCGTAATATTGCACTTTCCATTGGCCGATCAGGTGGTTGCCGCTGTTGTCGTCATAAACCCTCGCGTAGTCCAGTGTGTAAGCGGCGCCGAGGTCGTATTCAAGCCAGACCGGGTCTTCAGTGTCTGCCCATGCTTCTGTTAGGGCGTTGTCGTCGTGGGCGCGGTCAACGGTTCGGCCGGCCTCTGTCGACCAACCGGAGCTCTGGTTGGCGA